>CAYZVB010000051.1:0-21014 GCA_964481315.1 uncultured Granulosicoccaceae bacterium | reverse complement strand
AGGTCGCATGATCGAGCGAGAAACGTGGCCCGCCACGTGCCGAGCTTGATCATGCGAGATGTGACGCCCAAATTGTCATAAATAAGGTTTCGTCTGATGGCGAATAGACATTCTGTTAAGTTGAAAACAGACCCGAACCTTAAGTTTAACTCTATATACTTTGACATTTCTTACATTTGCATGGTCGCCTTGTGAATAATGCAGGCTGGCAATTGTGTCGCGTATCATACTGTTGCACGACCTGCGTTAACACCGCTATTTGCGATTTATCTGCTGATACCCGGTGAGATACCAGTGACACGTCGCTATGGGATGAACAGGGGCTGTTGACTACAGTGCCTGTAGCAACCGCTCAACCTGTCCGCTGACCGCAGTGGCGTTTGATTGTTCTTTAAGATTTCCATTGTCTTCAAACGCCTGCATTGCACCCGGCAGCGTGACAAAGCCCGGCACCACTGTAACGCCCAGTTCGGCAAGCATGTCGCGCAGTCGTGGAATCACTCGAACACCACCCAGTCTGCCCGGAGAGGCAGCCATTATTGCAGCCTTGCTGCCGGCAAAAGCAGATACGTCGTTGTCATCTTCCTTACGCGACAGCCAGCTAAAGGTGTTAACCAGCAGTGGTGGTACATGACCGTTGTACTCCGGGGTCACAACGATAAAACCATCGTGTTGTGCCATAAGTTGTTTTAGCTTACGCATAGGTTCCGGTACGCCATTGGCTGCTTCATCGTCACCGTTATAAATCGCTGCAGGGTAGTCCTGCAGATTGATTAGTGTTGACTGCGCGCCGGCATCAACAGCGGCTTTATGTGCGGCCGCTGCCAGTTTTGTATTCACTGATCTGTTGCGGGTGCTGCCTGAAAAGACAAGAATGTTTTTTGCGCTCATGGAGTTCTCGAATTGCCGGAATTGAATTTTACAGATAAACCTGCCAATAATGCGGTAAGTGTATTACCTAAAGTTAACTTGAGGTCAACTATTATTGTGCGGAGGTTGGTGTGAAGGAAGATCGTTTGCTAAGTATTGGCACAATTGCCAGTCGTACCGGGCTGAGTGTTTCTGCTATCCGCTTTTACGAAAGTTCCGGCTTGTTAACCGCGACGCGCGGGGCAGGGGGCAAACGTCTGTTTAAGCGCTCAGTTATCCGGCGTGTGTCGTTTATTCTGATTTCGCAGCAGCTGGGTTATTCGCTTGAAGACATCAGGCAGGTACTGTCTACGCTACCCGAACAAAGAACGCCAACCAAAGCAGACTGGCAGAAGCTGAGCCGGCAGTTCAGTAAAGATATCGATCAACGGATTGCGAGTTTGTCGCAGCTAAAAGACTCTCTATCGACGTGCATAGGCTGCGGGTGTTTGTCGTTGAAGTCGTGCGCACTGTATAACCCCGGCGACCGTGCCGCCGGGTTGGGTGACGGGCCGCGCTACCTTCTTGGAGACAGCCCGCGCAAACCTGACTGAAATAATCTTGCTGTCAGTAGTAACAGTAAAAGCAGTAACGGATCGACAGCACCACCGGCGTCTTTTTTACCGGCTTGAGTATCGGTCGCTTCCGGTTCGTTATCGGTCGCAGGGTCTGTATCGGTGTTGTCTGCCGGGTCGGTACCGTCAGTCGGCGTGTCAGCGGTGTCGCCTTCGTTGCCGGAGTCCGGGTCGCCGTTCCCTTGATTATCGGTTGCGGGGGTGTCGGCGATAACCTTTATCAGTGCCACCCAGTCCTGACTGCTGTCGGACGGTGCTTCGCCGAGATCAATGCTGGTGTCGGCGTTAACCGTTTGAGGGTCGCCTTCGAACTCGCCGGTACGCGGATTAAACCATCGAAGCGTATAGTCCTCAGGAGTAACACTGACTAAACCGGTAGTGGTGGCATCGGGCAGGTATACAGCATAGGCAACACCCGGCTGTGCAAATACCTCGGCATTGGCCGTGCCGGTAAACAGATCATCTGATGGTTCCATCGCCCAGAACGGCAGTTCAGCCTGCATCATTTCACGTGCGTATTTCATATAGCGATACATGGCTTCACGGGAGCGAAAGTCTTCGGTGCGCATGTCACCACCCAGAGGCAGCGCGTGATAACCGAAGTACCATTCGATATTGCCGCCGCCGAAGTAAACGGGATACAACACAGATTTTCGCAGCGCTTCGGTGTTGTCCGGTGTCATACCGGTAGGTGCCGGACCGACCTCATCCATATCAATGACCCAAGGCCATCCGGCATCCGTCGACTTCTGTCGCCACTCTTCAACGAACGCACCGGCGTTTTCAGGGGAAAACTGAATAGAAGATGCCTTGAAGTTTTCGTCGCCGAGAATATCATCGTACTGTACAAAGGGTCTGTCTTTGGTACCGTGTACAGCAATTGGAAAGTCTGCCCAGTCAATTGAATTGATATAGGCTGCAAACTCCTTGTGTCGGCGTTCACCGAAGCGGCTTTCTTCGCTCAGGTTCCACTTAATAGCCATCAGGTGTGAAAACCGCGCGATCATTTCACGATAAAAAAGCTTGCGCTCAATACCCAGTTCACCGTTGTCAAACCAGTTGGAGTTTCCTTCTTCAATTTCGGCCAGAACAAAGTGTGCGGCAATACCTTTGCGCTGCATATGATCAAGAACAATCTGCCACTGATACAGCTTTGAGATGTCGTAGTGTGTGTTGTCGAATGTACTGCCTGAAGGACGGATGAAAGGATAGGTTTCGCGACCATCACCACCCAGGTTCATTGGCAGAAAGTAGATTGAATTGATACCTTCACCGGCCAGATAATTTACTGCACCGATAATTCCTTTTGCGCCGTCGGGGTTGGCGCTGTTGGTAAACAGCGGGTCACCTTCCTGCCAGTCGGCAATGTGCGGTTCATAGTGATGAATACCGTTAAACAGAACACCGGTATTAGCGCCACCGGGTTGATTAAACGTGTTGTCAAAGCCTGCATAGCCGAAAAAGTTTTCCGGACTGTCTACGCCGCCTTTTATCCAGTGCGGACCATCGGCAAACTTGAGGTAGTGTTCGCCGGTATACCCGAGTCTGCCGTGTGCCAGAAAACCAGGGTCGTCGGCACTTTGTTCGGCAACGGTAAATGTCCCGGTCTCGCCGTCAGAAGGTAACGGGGTGCCTTCGTCGCTTGCAACTGCAAGGTTAACTCCGCTCTGAAAAGAAATGCGGTATTGCCATTCACCTGCCTCATCGGCGGAAAACCTGGCACGCCAGACAGAGCCAATACCATTGCCCTGACCGTCGCCCGCAAAGTAGCCGGGGACGGTGTATTCAGTACCACCGGGGCTGGTGAAGATCACGTTGTAGCGAAAGTCGAGAAACGGATTAGGCTTATACTGGGCTTCACTGAAAACGGCCGTCGCACCGGTGTTATCAACGGTAATCGGGTGCCATTTTTTCAGTGTGCCGGAGACGGTGATATCGCCGATGGCCGGTGTTGTTGTGGCCAGGGCAGTCATGGCAAAGGCCAGAGCGCAGGTAGCTTGTCGCAGCATCGGTATTGTCACGGTGTGAGTTTATGCTGCTGTTGCGCCAACCGTGCCAAAATCCCGCCATGTGCATTGCAGTCCGACAGGAACTGGCGGAATAACTGCAAAGATGTGACGTGTTAATTAACAATCACGGTTATTTTTGCCTGTTGGCGGCGTAGACTGGTACACCGAATTCGCGGTGACAGATTTCGGCAAGTCTGGCAATGCCGGCTTCAATTGTGTTGCTGTCCGGATTGGCAAAACACAGCCTCAGGTGCCGGCCGGCATCGCTGTGCAGTGACCATTCGTTACCCGGGTTAATCGCCACGCCCTCGGCTTCGGCAATGGTCGCAAGCCTTGCAGTATTGACAGCCGCCGGCAGTTTTACCCACAGGAAAATACCACCCGGCGGTACGGTGTATTCCGCAGTAGTGCCGAACTCGCGATCAATCGCCCGGCACAGAACGTCGAGTTTGTTTTTAAGGTTGACGTTAAGTGACGCGAGATGCTCATCGAAGTGTTTGTGACAGTATTCGGCCAGTAACATTTGTTCGAGTGCGCCTGAGCCTGCATCGGTTTTTAATGAAAGCAGTTGTGCTATCAAAGACCAGTCTGCGACCACGTAGCCAACACGCAGTGCAGGTGCGATGGTTTTAGAGAACGAACCGACGTGCACTACACGTCCGCTGCTGTCGAGTGCGTGCAGGGCCGGTGGTCGCTGACCGTCCCAGATAAGATCGGCATAGCATTCGTCTTCGAAGATCGGAACATCATACTCTGCTGCAAGGCTGATCAGATGCTCACGTCGCTGCCGGCTCATGATGGTGCCGGTCGGGTTGTGAACCGTAGGAATGGTGTAGATGTAAGCCGGTTTGGTGCCCTGTTCGGCAAGTTGTGCCAGAGTGGCGGCCAGTTGCTCTGTTTGCATACCATGCTGATCAACATCAACCGATACCATATTGACGTTCAGGCGGTTCAGGCGACTGATCACTCCGCCGTAGTTCGATGTTTCAATGATCACGGTATCTGATGGTGCAAGCAGTGCCTCGTTGATCAGGTCGATTGCCTGCAGAGAACCTGACGTGAGTAAAATCTGATCAGTATGACATTGCATTCCGGCGTATTTATTCAGCTTACTGACCAGAAACTCCCGCAATGGAAGGTAACCCTGCGGACCGCTTTCCAGTGAGTAGGTTGCCAGTGTTTTACCTTCACGCAACAGAACGTCAGTGCAGGCAGCGGTGAGTTTGTCGACCGGTAGCGAGCCCGGATCGTTGTGGCCGCCGACAAAATTGTATTGTGGAAATTCGCGCCAGGGGCTTGCTGCCGGTGCCGGCAGGCCAGGTTTTACTGCAGCGGAGAAGTTATAAGTCACAGCGTTGTCCCGATCCGATTGCTGAGACTGAAATTTACCATACTTGTATGGTTTGCAGGAACGGGCACTACAGAAACAAAAAAGCCCGTTCGTGTTTCCACAAACGGGCTTTCGACTTTGCTTTGCCGTCAGTCGATCGACTAACGTTGAAGCTGTCTTATAGTACTAATGTGATTACATCACACCCAGAGCACGGACAGTTGCCATGTTCAGGTACTTATCAACAGGCAGACCTTTGGAACGCTGGAAAGCGTTAACAGCCTGCATGGTGCTGGCACCGATGTTACCGTCGATGTTGCCAGGGTTGTGACCGGCAGCTTGCAGTGCCTTCTGAATGTCCATGATACGGCTTCGTGTCATGTTAGTTTCACACAGAATTTCACGCCACTGCATAGAACCTTCGCTAACGAGTTTCTGGCTGGTTACGTTCTTGTAGCGAGCTGGAATCTCAATGCGACGCTCTTGTGCAGGTTTTGCTACTTCAGTCGTGTTGATGGTCTTGTACTGAGCAGGGATCATTACCTTGCGAGTTGAAGCAGGAGTAGCAACAACGCGCTTCTCTACAGTTTGGTACTCTGCAGGGATAGTGATAGTGCGGGTAGTAGCAGGAGTTTTCAGAACACGCTTCTGGATGGTCTTGTAAGAAGCAGGAACTTCAACCAGACACATAATCTCACCGCTCTGCGCGTCGATCTTCTGAATAGGACCTGTACCTTTTTTCCATACCTTGTGTGCCGCTTTTTCAAGTACACGCTCGGTAACAGTTTCATAAACCGCAGGCACCTGCTGAAGCTTGCTTGAAGATGGCTTAACCATGACACGCTCAGTCACTGTCTTGTAAGTTGCCGGAACAGTTTCGATGCGCTCTGCAGCTTCTTTAACCAGGATACGCTTTGAACCGGTCTTGTAGCTTGCAGGAATAACTTCGATTCGCTGACCGGCGTCTTCAACCAGCTGACGAGTAGTTACAGTTTCATACTTAGGTGGATTCCAGATGCGAGTAAAGCACTGGCCCGGCTTCGCGTTAGGTGGAACCAGGCTGTCATCGGCCTGTGACATCATTGCAGGCGCTGCTGCACCGATCGCAGGAAGCTTGGCAGCAGGCTGGCTCACTGTTGGCAGCTTGGATATCGGCTCTGACTTGCCACCGAAAGAAGAACAGCCGGACAGGGCTGCAACGACAACAGCGACAGAAGCCACTGTGGCAAAGCTGTTTGCTCTCAAAAACATTAATTATCTCCGATAGAACTGTAATGTTGTATTTAACGTGGCTGGTGCAAACATTACGTTCACCCAGTGGTTGTTTCGAATATCCTTAAGTTTGCGTCGGTCTAATCCGGGTTGTACCGAATGTGTCGTCAACCTTTGCTAACTGGACTGCGGTTATTCTTCGAGCTCTAACGGCAGAAGTGCTTTCACCTTTGGGGTTAAAAAGCGCTAATTGACTTAAAAATCGCTCAAGTTTTTTTTGTATCTATATAATCAGTCTGTTACATGAATTCGCGTTATACTCGTCGCCGGGATGTGATTCAGTAGTACTACGGTAAATAAACAACAATCAGGTATTTATGGCGCGAAAAAGACTTGTGGTAGAAATGGGCATGGGCACCGACCTGCACGGTCGGGACTACACGAAAGCTGCTGTTAGAGCACTGCGTGATGCGTTGTGGCATAACTCATTGTCACTGGTGCCGGCGCTTGGTTATTCGCGTGATGCCATGGAAGTTGAAATCGAAATCGGAGTTGCACAACCGGAAATGGTAGATCGCGCGGCCGTTGCAGAGGTGTTGCCTTACGGCAGTGCACAGGTTTCTGTGGTGAAGGGCGGGCTCGATATACCCAACGAAGACAACAGCAATGTCACCGTCGTTGCCAATGCTGCCGCGGTGGTCTACCTCAACATTGATGAGGGGGCAAAGTAACCATGCCTTTAAAAAGAATAATTCTCGAGCTTGGCACCGGCAATGATCTGTATGGTGAAAACTATACCAAGGCGGCCTGCCGCGCCGTGCAGGACGCGTTGCACCATAGTTCGCTTATTGTCTTTCGCTCGATTGGTCTGGATAGAGATTCCATGCAAATCACAGTGAATATCGGGGTGCAGTCACCGGAGCAGATTGACAAAGACGCAGTGGCCGCCGAATTGCCTTTTGGGCACGTGACGGTTGAACCGACGCAGGGTGGGTTGAATGTTGTCGATCAGGAGCATGACACCGTCTCTGTTGTGGCGACAGCCGGTATTGCTGTTTATCTGGATTTGCCGGAAGGTAAATTCACGTTATAGCTTCGGCGTATAAACGTGGTGGTACCACCCGGTTATGGTCGTGGTGACTGATATAGATTAAAGCTCACACTGACGCGATAGCCGTCAACGCCCGGCAGTGCTGAGAGATTTGGTTCTACTTCATGTACCAGCCAGGCCGGAAACAGAATCAGCCGTCCTGCCATAGCATCGAAGTATATTTCAGGCCAGCTGTGTATCGGTAGTGTTTGTTGCGGGCTGTAACGTGGCGTCAGTATGCGCGACTGTATTCTCGGGTCACTGAAGCTGATTCGCCCGCAATTGTCCGGCGCCTGCACATAGTAAACACCGCTCCACAGTGTATCCGGATGAATGTGGCTGCGGTTATGTGCATGTCTGGGGTTGATGTTCGCCCACATGCTGTCGATTGCTGGCTGGTACGCAGGGTCGTAACCCAGTGATTCAAACAGCTCATCGGCAGTTTGCAGAATGTGGTTTGTCAGTGCGCTGAACGGTGCTTTCAGATGCATATTGAGCGTGCTGTGCCAGGCACCGGCCTCACTGAGGTTAGAACGCACAATGCCATCCGGGTCTTGCTGCTGCCATTCAAATATACCTGCCAGCAGCTCGTTGTTTAATGACTGGCTGTCGGGCAGGTCTGTGTAACTGATTGGTGTGGCAAAGTAGTGGTCAGTATGCATTAGTCTGCCGTTTGCATAGAAGAAGTTGCGCGCAGCAGCATCCAGTAACCCAGAATACATACCGCAGCGGCAAAGCTTATCATTGCGAACAGTGGCAGTGCAGTATTGTTGAGCAGCAGGCTGGTGAACAAGGTGAGTACCATGCCGGTTGAGATTTGCACCGTACCGGTAAGACCCGAAGCAGTGCCTGCAAGGTCGGTGCGCACACTCATTGCGGCAGATGTCAGGTTAGGCAGACACATGCCATTGCTAAAGGCGATAAGCTGCATGGGTAAAAAAAGTGCCAGCAGTGTATGCGATGACGATAACAGCCAGAACAGTGCGGCCCCTGCAATTGCAGGGATCATGCTGAGTTTGATCATGGCCTGCGTGCCGAGCCTGAATGAGTACCTGCCTGCAATAAAGTTGCCGCACAGGTAACCGACCGCCACCATGCTGAACCAGATACCGAAGGTGGAGGCACTGTAGCCTCTTATTTCCATGGCTACGTAAGGTGCACCGGCAAGAAAGCAGAAGTACATGCCGACTGCGCCGCAAATAATCGCCAGATAGGCACGGTATTCACTGATTTTAAGTAAGTCGACCGTACTGCGAACAAAAGGCGGTTTGACTTGCTCGCGGTTATTGAGAGTTTCGTTTTGATAACGATAACTGAGAAAAGAAAATACTAAGCCTGCCACCGCCAGCAGCGCATACATGAATCGCCAACTGCTGATATCAGTAATGTAGCCGCACACGCCCGGGCCAAACATTGGTGCGACCATCATGGCGGTGTTCATATAACCGATTGCGCTGGCGGCTTTATCTTTTGAGTGCACATCGCGCATGATGGTGCGGGTAAGAAAAACACATACGGCAGAACCGAATCCCTGCACAAATCGCCCGAACAACAGCATTTCAATAGAAGTAGACAGCGCACAGATAGCCCCGCCGACTGAAAACACCAGCAGGCTGCCGATCATCACCGGCCTTCTGCCAATTCTGTCAGCCAGGTTGCCGAGCAACAGTTGCGACAACATGGTCGCAAACAGATAAACCGTCAGTACCAGTTGCGCCATTCCGTAGCCAACCATTAGTTCCTTCATCACGGCGGTGTTGGCCGGCAGTACACCGTTGAGGGTGATTGGCCCGACCGCCGAAATGCCTACAAGCAGCAGTAATGGTGGCTGCACACTCGTGGAGTTGTGCTCCGGATTATGGGTAGTGCTGGATTGAGGGTTGGTCATGGACAAAGCAGGGGGCGGGTTGGCGTGTTGCAATAAAGGAACGACCCGGTGGAAGCGGGCAATACCTGCGCACACTATTTGATCCAGCACACTAGCACAACAAACGTGTAGTATGCGCAGAATAAATCGGCTCCAATAGTCATCCAAAAACCAATGAAAATTCATGTCTGAAAAACCGGCACCTGCTAAACCGGTGGTTGTTGTCGGTGCGATGAACCTCGATGTAATCGCCACTGCCGGTCAGTCGGCCAGAACCGACGACTCGACTCCAGGGCAGGTGGGCTTTTATGCAGGCGGCGTCGCACGCAATATTGCTGAAGGTCTCACGCGACTGGCAGTTAACACCTCGCTGCATTCAGTGGTCGGTGATGATCTCGGTTCGCAGTTACTCGCTTTATGTCAGCTGGCTGGAATGGATACCTGCTACATTAATACAGTCGCGGGTAGTGCCACACCGGTATACGTGTCGATGAATAGCTACAATGGTGATCTGTTGCATGCGGTATCGGATATGTCGCTAATAGATGGCTGGAGTCTGCAGCCGCAAACCAAAGATGCGATTGAGCATGCCGCCTACTGTGTGATCGATGCGAACCTGCCGCAGGCGATGATTAGTGATATTGCCGCTGTAGCAACACGCTCGAAACTGGTAGCTGAAGCCGTTTCCGCCAGTAAGTGCAAACGCCTAAACGCGGTATTACCGTCACTCGAGATGCTAAAGGTGAATTTAACTGAGGCAACAGTACTGGCTGGATTGGATGAAAACGTCTCTGCCGAGGTGGCCGGTCGCCGGTTGCTGGAACTCGGACCGCGAAAAGTCCTGATGTCGCTCGGGGAGTCTGGTGCTTTGCTGTTTGAAAATAGCGCTCACGGTATGACTGTGCTGCGTACACCGGCCAAACATGCAAAAGTAGTAAGCGTTAACGGTGCCGGTGATGCGTTAACCGCAGGTTTTCTGGCAGCGATAATTCATGGTGAAGATTCAGCCGTCGCCCTACAATGGGGCGCGACTGCAGCCAGCCTCAGTCTTGAATGTTTCAGCGCCTGTTCTGATGCGCTTAATGAAGAGCTGCTAAGGCAGACACCCTAAGTACCTTTATCGGAAAATTTATGAGCCAGTCTACACCGGATCAATCTGCAATGGATCGCTACCTGTCAATGTCGGATGAAGTTGCCGGTGCGCTGCGCGACGGCAAACCCGTGGTGGCACTGGAGTCGACCATTATTTCCCATGGTATGCCGTATCCGCAAAACGTCGAGACCGCTATGCGGGTTGAAGAGATGGTGCGCAGCAATGGTGCGGTGCCGGCGACCATCGCGGTGATGGAAGGGCGTCTGTGTGCAGGGCTTTCGCAGCCACAGATTGAACTGCTCGGCAAGACAGGGCAGGCGGCACTGAAAGTGAGCCGCCGCGATCTGCCGTTTGCGGTTGCCAGTGGCGATACCATCGGGGCGACCACGGTTGCCGCCACCATGATCATCGCAGAACTTGCCGGTATCCGTGTCTTTGCAACCGGGGGCATTGGCGGTGTGCATCGAGGTGCATCGGAAAGTTTCGATATTTCTGCTGATTTGCAGGAGCTTGCATCTACCAGTGTGGCGGTGGTTTGTGCGGGTGCTAAATCAATTCTTGATCTGGCGCTAACTCAGGAATACCTCGAAACGCATGGTGTTGCGGTTATCGGTTATCAGACAGACTGCTGGCCGGCATTTTACGTCAGGCGCAGCGAGTGTGAGGTCGACTATCGCATGGAAACTCCCGAGGCTATCGCCAATGTGCTTCATCACAAGTGGCAGCTTGGTCTTGATGGCGGGGTGGTGGTTTGCGTGCCCGTGCCCGAGGCCTACGAGCAGAATGAGTCAAAAATTAACCAGGCAATCAGTGAAGCACTGACGGAAATGGACAGTAAAGGCATTACCGGCAAAAACACCACACCGTTTTTACTTGAGAGAATAGCCGGTATTACCGGTGGCAGCAGCCTCGACACCAACATTCAGCTGGTGCTTAACAACGCTGCTGTTGCTGCACGCATAGCCGGTCACTTTTCGGCGCTTGATTGATTCTCGTGCCACGCATTGCCACTGGCATTAATGGTGGTTGAAGTGACAGCGCGACGATTGTTGATCATTTCCCGGTACAGCGTAAACAGACCTGTGGCAATAACAATCGCAGAACCTATTAGTGTGAATTTATCCGGCACTTCACCAAACACCAGATAACCCAGTGCAATCGCCCACAGCAGGCTGGTATAGCGGAACGGCACAACGTACGCGACCTCACCGGTGCGCATTGCCATCACAATAAACTGGTAACCGAAAAACAAAAAGAAAGCAGCCATAGCAAGTGTTGAGATTTGCGTTCCATTGACACTTTGCCAGTTACCCTGGGTGGTGGCGAGTATTGCGCCTGCAGTGGTGATGGTTGCAGCAGTGGCAAAAGATACCAGAAGTGACGGCAGAGCTGCTGGCAGCTGGCGTGTGAAAAGATCACGTGCCGCTGCAAATAATACTGATGCAAGCATCACCAGTGATACGGAATTAAAGCCTGCAAAGCCAGGCCTGATAATAATCAGTACACCGCAAAATCCAATGGTAATAGCAAGCCATCTGCGCCACCCGACCGGTTCTTTTAAAAACAATGCTGCGCCAAGCGCAACGGTTAATGGCAGTGCCTGCAGTATGGCTGAAATTGTCGCAAACGGCATTAGGTGCAATGAATAGAGAAAACTCAGCGTGGCGCATACTTCCATGAGTGAGCGCATAAAAACCGTTCTGTTTTTGAGCTCTTTTATTCTGCCAAACAACCCCTGATGCCAGATAACCAGAATTAGAATACACACAAGCATGGCACCACGCAGCGCCATAACGTGACAAATTCAGAGTTCACCGCCAAGTGTTTTTATAAAGGTATCGTTAATCACAATGGCCATCATTGAAAGCATCATGTACAGGCTGGCTTTCATGTTGGCCGACAATGGATTGGTGCTCCCGTGGCAGATGCTTCGTTATGAGGTCGTTTGAATACCGCGACTTCTCCGGCATTTAGTGAGCTGCCGCCAATAACGAACTGGTGGCTATTGTCGAGCGTGACCGGTGCTGGTCCGTAGTTAAACGCAAAAGTAAGGTCGCCGGTATGACTGTAACGCAGACCTTCACTGCACGGCATGATGTTAATTCCGCAAAGCTCGAGCTGTGTACGAATAAATTTTACTAACGATTCCTGCTTCAGGCAGCAGTTCAGGTAATGGAAGCGATCATGCGCATAGTGAAAGCCCCAGCCGTCGTCAAACTCCTCTGCAGGTGTCAGTGTCGTTTCAATTTCTTCGCGCCAGCGCCATGCGGTAAGACCTGTTGTGTTTAATGGCAGTTCGGCAAAATCAGGCAGCGATTCTGTACGAATCACTTTTAACGGCAATAGCTTTTGTAACACTCCGGGTGCCAGGTTGTCGGGTATCGAGTACTCGGTAGTTTTGCTGCCGCTGCGCGGGCCAAACAAAATTCGGGCTTCGGTCGATTCAATCGCCTGCAGTAGCGGGGCTTCAATGCTAACGCTGTTAGCCACCACGACAAACCTGTAGTCATCAAGGCTGGCACCGGCGGGAACAACGTCGACGTTTACTCCACAGCGTCGCAGGGCGGTATATATTTCCAGCACCCAGTGCAATGGTTCGAAGTTTTGACCCTGCGGCTGAATGCGACACATCTGGTCACCTGTGTAGTCAAAGACCATTGCCACTTCGCACTGACGTGGGGCGGTGTTTTCCGCTTCCAGCGCTGCCAGTTCGTTTACCAGTGTTTTGATTTCATTTACTGCGGTATCTTCAGAGTGGTCGGGGCGCAGTAGTCCGGTGTGCATTTGCTCCTGTGCACCCGGTAGTTGCCGCCATCTGAACCATGACATGACCTCGGCACTGTGCGCGTAGGCTTCATGTGCCCACAGTTTAACCATGCCCGGTAGTGGTGTGGGGTTGTGCGGTGCCCAGTTCACCGGCCCCGGCTGTTGCTCTATTATCCATAGACGACCACGGCCAACACCACGGTAAAGATCGTGGTGAAAGGTGGATGAGTCGGGGTGCCCGGTGCGAAACCACTTTTGCTGATCGCTTATGCTCGCGCTGTCTCTGTCGAGAAACCCGAGTGGGTAGTTATCCCAGCTGGCGATATCGAGATCTGCTGCTGTGGTGTAGTGATCGAACTCGGTAAAGTTGCCCATGTAGTTATGCAGTAAGTTATGCTGGGGAGCATGCTCACGCAGAATGTTGGTTTGCAGTTTATTAAATGCTGCCACCTGATCTGAAGAGAAGCGCCAGAACGCAAGCCGGTGTGCCGGGTTAAGTTCGGTGACAGCACCACACGGCAAATCGATTTGATCGAAGCTGTTGTATTCCATGCTCCAGAACACGTTGCACCATGCCTGGTTCAGTGCATCAATATTTTGATAACGTTTTTCACACCATTGTCGAAACGCTAACTTAGCATCGTTTGAGAAGCTCTCTATTGTGCTGTGGCAGCCATATTCATTGTCGGTTTGCCAGGCGATGATAGATGGATGGCCGGCAAATTCTTTGGCGATAAGACTAACAATGCGATGGCATTCATCACGGTAGACTGTTGAGGAAAAGCAATAGTGTCGGCGTGAACCAAAGCCTTTGCTGTGACCGTGTTCGTCTACGGCAAGAATTGACGGGTGTTCATCGATAAGCCACTTAGGTGGTGTGGCGGTCGGTGTGCTCATTACTACCTGCAACCCTTCTGCATGCAGTGTTTCGAGGGCCCTGTGTAACCAGTCAAAGTTGAAATTGCCACGCTGTGGTTCAAGCCTGCTCCAGGCAAACTCGCCAATGCGCACGATGGTAATGCCAAGTGCCTTCATACGCGCAGCATCCTGCGCCCAGATTGATTCCGGCCAGTGTTCCGGGTAGTAGCAGACACCGAGTTTCATGGCGATTTTCCTTACGATCAGGCCCTGTACTATTGGAACAGGGCAGGTTTGTACGACTTAGGCGGTGATTTCAAGCATGAGGGCAGACTGTGCCGGCATGACGGGTAGTGTCAGCCCCAGAGTCATTAGCGCTTCGCCGCTGAGTGTTACGCCGCTATCGAGCCATGCCGGTGTATGTTTTGAGAAGTGTTTGAATGCATCGAGGTTGTTGCTGGTAAGCTTCACGTGATAATCACGGGTCGAGTCGAGCCCCAGCGGATTCAGTTTTCCCGCGGCAGTGTCCTGCAGGCTGTCGGTGGCAATCACAAACCATAACGATGAATTAAGATCTTCAGAGACCATTCCGCTTTTTGTCAGTGCGGGTATATGACTGTTTAATCGCCAGCAGGTGCTTTCTGCAATCCATGCGCGGTGTTGTTTATAGATTCCCACGTAGTGTTGCAGCTGCAGTGTTTCATCGACGGTCAGGTGGCGTGCATCAACTTCAAAGCCGAGCTGTCCCTGCAGTGCGACAATGGCACGGGTATGAATGTTAATTCTTCTGCCGGTCAGGTGTGCCTCTTCATGACCAACATGCGCACCCATGACTTCAGGTGGATTAAATATGCTGTAGCCTTTTTGAATTTGTACCCTGTCGACTGCATCGATGGAGTCGGAGGTCCATACCCGTCCGGTGTGTTGCAGGACTCCCCAGTCGGCACGTGCGCCACCGGATGAACAGCTTTCTATTTCGAGGTTGTCAAAGCGTTCGTTAAGCCTTGCCATAAGTTCGTAGCTGCCAGCCGGTTGTCTGTGCATGCGCGACTGTTCACCGTTGCCTGCCAGCACCAGGTCGCGATTAAAGTCCCACTTGATGTAGTCAATTTTATATTCATCGATTAACGCTGCCATGTGCTCAAACAGATAGTCAATCACCTGCGGGTTATCGAGATTGAGTACCAGCTGATTGCGAGCGAGTGGTGTTGTATGCGGGTGCAATTGAAGCACCCATTCGGGGTGTTCGCGATAAAGCTGACTGTCGGGGTTAACCATCTCCGGTTCAAACCATAAGCCGAACTGCATACCGGCTGCTCTGGTGTGATCGACAATCGGGTGTAGTCCGTCCGGGTAGACTGTTTTATCTACCCACCAGTCGCCAAGCCCTGCGTTATCGGACCGGCGTGCCGGAAACCAGCCGTCGTCCAGTACAAAGCGTTCAGCACCAAGGTCTTTGGCAGTGTCGATCAGCGCTTTGAGTTTTTCAATGTTGTGATCAAAGTACAGTGCTTCCCAGCTGTTGGTGTGAATAGGTCTTTCGGTGCGTGTCCAGCGTGGCAGAATTTCACGTCTGGCATACTTATGCATGGCCTGACTGATGCTGTTGAGGCCGACACCCTTTGCTATATGCAACACAGGCGTTGTGAAAGATTCACCGGCCTGAAGAATCAGTTCACCGGGATCAAGTGCAATACCGCACTGCAATGCCAGTCGTCCATCACCGGCTCTTTCGAGTAATGTTCGGTGGCTGCCGCTCCAGGCCAGTTGCGCGGCGATTACATCACCTTGTTGTTCATTGAAGCCTGCAACCCCTGCAACCACACCTGGGTATAACTCATGACTGGTGCGACCGCGTGTGTTCTCAAGTAGCAGTCTGCCGGCGGTGATGTCTTGTTGCTGTTGTTGAAACTCAAGGCCCCATCGACCGGTCAGGTACAGGCATTGTGTGTAGTGTTGTGGCAGCGGCAGTGAAGCGCTGGCAAGCCAGTCGACGGTGTAGGCAGTGTTTGCAGTGTTGTGCAGTGTGGTTTGAATGCTCAGCACGCCGCTTTCACTGTGCAGTTTTAGCGACAGATCGGCGGCAAGGCCGGTTTCGTCGGCAAGTGATATTGTTAGATGGTTGTCGTTATGTTCAACCTTTACGGTGCGTAAACAGTGTGCGAATGCACTGCCTGCGCGATGCCCGCGCAGCGCGGGTGTGAGGTCGATACCGCTTGCGCTTTGTGGAAACAGATCCTGTGCGACCGATGCGTCAAGCTTTGCCATTGGCACCGGTAAATCGGTAATCGCGCTAATGACCTCTGCAGTCGTGTTGTGTTCCAGCCTGTCTCCAAACCAGAGTATCTGTGGAATGCTGCTGCTGTCGTGAGCGAACAACAGTACGGTGGTTTGTTGTGCGTCGAGGCGCCACAGTCGGGACTGCTCTAGCATAGTGTTATACCGGTTAATTTGAGTTCTGCTGGTGGCAGAACTTTCGACTTACAGGGCGCGAATAATACCGTTGGTCAGGGTATCCGGTCGCTTATATATCTGTATAGAAGACCTTGCGGTTTTTGTACCGGTGACTCTGCCGTGTCGGGTAGGTGGGCGCTGTATGATTGCGCATAACGGGCAGTGCCGCTAGCCTTTACCGGATGGTGCAGTTGGTGGAGTCTGATGGTTACTGCCGTGGTCGTCAGCACGGGCGGGATTGTAACGCCGAGTCTACCTAAGCGGTAGACTCTTTTTGATATGGTTTACCGGTTTTTAACACCCTTGCCGGGTGCAATGCCGGTTGTAAGGACCGGCTGTAAGTTATTTACCGGATAGCGGCTTTGACTGCCATGCTCAGAAGGTCGTCGATTACAGAGCCGTCTTTGTCTGCATCGAGGAATGATTCAAGCATGCCGCGGTTCTGTTTGGCTGCAACACCTGAGTTAAAGATGTTTCCGTTCTGGTTGCCACCGAAAATACCTCCCGATGATTTTTTGTTGCCGAAAAACTGTTTACTCAGCGCACTCATAACCAGCGGTGCAAGGATAGGCAGCGCCTTTTTTAGCAGGGCGGATGAAAGGCCTGATTGCTGTGCTCCGTAGTTGGCTACGTTGCGGCTGACTTCTTTGCTGCCAAAGATGTGACCAAGAATCGAGTTGCCGTCTTTAACGGTCGATTGCTGTCCCAGTGACGACGGATTGTCGAGATAGTTTCCGTGGTTGCCCCCGGCCAGCGCACCGAGCAGTCCGTCGAGACCTTTTTCGCTTTGTGCATTGTTTTGAAGACCGCGTGCCAGCGCGGGTATTAATTGTCCTGCTGCGCTGCGTGCTTCGTTTTCACCGACTCCGAGTTGGCGGGCAAGCTCGCTAACGACATTTTGACTATCGTTGCCGAGAAGGGACTCGAGCAGATTCATGAACAAACTCCATTAAATGTTGGCATTTCTGCAAATGTGTAGGCGACCTGCAGCCGCAGCAAGTGGTGAATTCCGGTGAAATGTTAAACCGTGAAACACCTGCAGTGTACAGTAACCAATCAACCAGTGTCGGCAGGTCGCGTGCCCGCCGTATGACGGGCACAGCTGCCGATTGTTTTAAAGTTGCTGCAGAATGTTTTCGGCAGAACTTACCTCAAAAACAGGGCCTTCTTCGACGTTAAGGTGGGTGATTGTGCCGTTGTCGACAATCATTGAGAAGCGTTGTGAGCGAATGCCCAGACCGCGTTCGACCAGATCGAGCTCCAGACCCAGCGCTTTGGTGAAGGTTGCGCTGCCGTCTGCGGCCATCATTAAATGTTCGACGTTTTGGCTTTTGCCCCAGGCGCCCATCACGAAGGGATCGTTAACCGACATGCAAACAATGCGGTCGACACCTTTGGCGAGAATTTTATCGGCGTTGGCCACAAAGCCCGGCAGGTGCGATTCGCTGCAGGTTGGGGTGAAAGCACCCGGTACCGCAAACAGCACGATTTTTTTGCCGTTGCACAGCTCGTCTGTGGTGATGGATTCGGGGCCGTTGTCGCCCATAAAGGCCAGGCTGCCGGAGGGCAGGGTATCGCCGACTTTGACTGTCATATGAAAAATTCCTGATGTGGTTATTCAGCGTTGAATAACAACACACAGGGACTTACAGGTAAAGCAATTTGTACGGCAGAAGCAGAAGTCTTGCGGGAAGGAGCGCGCAACTCGATCTATCGCTGAAGATCTAACGAGTGACCAGAGGCATCGACGCATACGCCTTTTTCTACGTAGGGTGCGGTGAGAGGTACGAACCGCACCGAATGGCCCCTACAACTCCAGCAATTCCTGCAGTTTTTCGCGCTGTGCGTAGCCGTCCTTGTAGCCCAGTTCGATCAGGTCGCGTGCGAATGCGGAGTCGAACAACAGGTAACTGGTGAGTGGCCGGCCTTCTTTGGTCATGGCGCCGAGTCCGCTTAGCAGCACCCGCATTGAACGCGGGAAAGAGCGCGTGTGTTTAGCAACAATATCGCGAATATCGACACTGGGTGAAATAACCAGAAATTCGATTGGGCGCAGCAGCGCATCGTTGTGGCGAAACGACGACTGACGGGTTTTTGAAAGCGCAAAGTTAATGCGGTCGAGCCGTTCGATATCTGAGTCGAGCCGGTCGATGAACAGCGTATCGAACATATAGCCTGCAATTTGACCAAGGTTTGGATACACCGGCTCAGCCATTTTTGATGCATCGTCAGTCGGATTACGCACACTGATAATAAGTAACTTGTTAGCGCCGAGATGCAGTGCCGGGCTCAGCGGTGCCGACTCACGCATAGAGCCGTCGCCGTGATATTCGTTATTCAGTTTTACTGCCGGAAATACCACCGGTATAGCAATGGATGCCATAAAGTGGTCAATTCGCAAACGCGCCGGGTTGCCGAAGCGTCGGGTGCGCTCCCATTCGGGAATAGACTCGTCGCCTTCGAAGTAGGTGATCGACGCGCCTCTGGCATAAGACGACGCAGTAATGCCCAGCGCACGCAGTTGTCCGGCCTGAATGCACTGACGCATGCGTGCGAGGTTAACGTGGTTTTCAATCAGGTGGCGCAGTGGCGTATTGTCGAGCAGGGAGTCGGGTTGTGAGTGTCTCATGCCACCACTGGCAAACGACCACACCCACCGGGCACCGGTTTTGGCGGCGGTTTTGGCATCGGTTTTCACCACCATATCCATATGCAGGTTTTCCCACATACCGAGCAGCCGGCGCATACCGTCGCTGAAATCACTGGAGCGACTGGCGATCATGCCGGCGTTAAGCGAGCCCGCCGAAGTCCCGGTAACCACTGGAAACGGCGACTGTGTGCCGGTCGGCAGAAGTTCTTCGACTGCTTTCAACACGCCCACCTGATAGGCGTTGCGTGCACCACCACCCGGAAGGATCAGGCCGAGCGTTTGTTTTTCAGTGATCGCTCTTTTGGAAAACCAGTGTTGTATGCCCATTGCCCGGATAGCTGTACGGTCGAATAAACCGCCAAGCTTAGCAACTGGGTGCGACGCTGGACAGTTTGGTTGTTAAACAAGTATGAACAATTCGACAGCAGTGCTGGGTGGAACGTTATGGTATCCGCAATCGCACGTGGAACCGATTGCAGTTGCAGCTATTGTCGGACTGCCTTTTCATTTAACGACTGAAACAGCTCAAGCTTGGCAGTTTCGACGTTTTGCAGTGCAACGTTCACATCCTGCCAGGTAATTTCATTGGCGCGCTGTTGCTTCTGGTGCCGGTGACCGGCCAGACACAACACGATGCCGATAAACAGAAGTGTGAATACAATTTTATGCATATCGCTAGCTTCCGGCGTAACCGAGTTCGGCGCGTCCGATTTCACCAATGATCTGGTCGACTTCCTGCCAGCTGGCGGCAAGATCGGCCAGCGTGCCCTCGATAGCTCCGAGTGATTGCAGATTATTCAGTGCCAGCCGCACACTCTGACGCAGCTTGGCAGTGTCTGCCGCAGCACGATAAACCTGTGCATTCTTTTCCAGTACAAACAGCAGCAGATCAACTTTTTCGGTACTGAGTTTCAGCGTTGAGGCAAGTCGGTGCTGGGTTTCGTCGAACCTGGTCCAGATTTCAATCTGCGCCTGCAGCGAATTGATAATGCTGGTGTTGGCACTAATAATAATGCGTCGACGTTCCGGATCGGTAATGGTGCCGTTCTGCGCCTGCTGCAATTCAATTTGCATAGTGGCCACGCGCCTGTCGAGTTCGGCAATGGCGGCTCTGGTCTGGTGGCGTTTGCCCGCCAGGTCAGATTCACTTTGCGCGGTCACTGCGGCGTAGTCGGCGCGCATGTTGGCGGCGCGCTCAAAGTTGCCGGCTATTGTATCGAGCTCGAGCGAGAGCTCGTCGATCATATGATCGACATGCGGCACCTGATCAACCCGCTGCTTGAGCTGTCGAAAGGCAGCCAGGTTGTCGCGCAGTAGCGCATAGGTGGTGGCAGCACCGACACGCTGTGTGTCGGAAACAGTGTCCACCAGAAATTCCTTAATTGATTCGAACTGATTCGTCAGCTCGTCCGCGTTGGTCTGCTGACCAAACGCCAGAAGCCCAAACAAGACCGAGCCGATAAATCTGCGCCAGGTTCTGGCCCGCATAAATATCACCCGCGAAAAACCGCTTTTATTGTGTAAACCGTGCCGATGCTCTGCCGGCGACTGAGCGTATATCGACTGCTTCCCGAGTCTCTTGAGTGTTGATAGGCAATTGCCGCAGCGCAGGTTTCCATTGTGAATTACAATACACCGACTGACTTTAGGTTGTTGGAACCCTCAACTTCATGAACGCTCTTGAAGCAATCAAAAATCGCTTTGCTACCGCGCTTGCCGAAATAGTCGAACCTGCAGCATCACTAGACGCCTTGCTTGGCATGATCCGTCCGGCGCAGGACGACAAATTTGGTGACTACCAGGCAAACTGTGCAATGCCACTTGGCAAAAAGCTCGGCAAGCCCCCCAGAGAAATCGCGGACTCGCTGGTCGAGTTGGTAAAGCTCGACGATCTCTGTGAAAAAATCGAAGTCGCAGGGCCGGGGTTTATCAATCTCACACTGTCTGATGCATGGCTTAAAAATCAGCTGGCCACGGCGCTGTCTGACGACAACCTTGGCGTGCAAAAAGTCGCCGCTCCAAGAACGGTGGTGGTGGATTTTTCCTCCCCTAACGTGGCCAAGCCAATGCATGTTGGTCATATCCGTTCAACAGTCATCGGAGATGCACTGGCAAAGATTCACCGCTTCCTCGGGCACAATGTTATTACCGACAATCACGTCGGTGACTGGGGCACGCAGTTTGGCATGATCATCTACGGC
>CAYZVB010000050.1:16720-21093 GCA_964481315.1 uncultured Granulosicoccaceae bacterium | reverse complement strand
TTCACGCATTGTTTTACCGCGCTGGCAAAGTGGGTTTGATAACCCGGCTTTAAGTCTATTTTCTGGTTGGCTGACACGCCACCGCTCGATACATCAATCCAGTCGCAACCGGCTTCTTCAAGCCTTTTTGAAAATTCACATGACTCGTCGATATTCCAGCTGCTTGATGCGTCCCAGTCACTTGCAGAAAGTCTTACGCCCATGGGTTTGTGTGCCGGCCAGACCCGGCGCATAGCGGTGAACACCTCAAGCGGGTAGCGCATGCGATTTTCCAGAGAGCCGCCGTATTTATCGCTGCGATGATTAGCCACCGGTGACAGAAACTGGTGCAATAGATAACCGTGCGCTGCATGTAGTTCTATGGCATCAATACCAAGTTTGTCAGAGCGCTCTACCGCTTCAATAAAGCGAACGGTTAATGCATTGAGTGCCTGCTGGTCTAGCGCGACCGGTGCAGGTTCACTTTCAAGGTGAGGAACGGCAGACGGTGCAACCGTTTGCCAGCCACCGTCTTCCGCTGACAGTAACTGACCGCCTTTCCACGGCATGTTACCCGAGGCTTTGCGACCGGCGTGCCCCAATTGAATACACACAGGCACATGTACCGACGGGTTAACGCCGCGAATAATGCCAAGCAATGCGCCAATGGCAGCTTCGTTTTCATCACTGTACAAACCCAGACAGGCAGGTGTAATACGACCGGCAGGCTCGACCGCTGTCGCCTCAAGCATGAGTAAACCGGCACTTGCCATCGCAAGCTGACCATAGTGCACAGTGTGCCAGTGTTGTGCAGACCCGTTGACCGCGGAGTACTGGCACATGGGAGATACCACCACCCGGTTGGCCAGTTGCAGTTCACGCAGCGCCAGCGGTTGAAAAAGTGCTGCCATTAGCCTTGCCTCTTTATACGGTAGTAGTGATTTTACGCGGTGAACACGAAAGGGTTATTTGCCTTTGAACTGTGGATCGCGTTTTTCATTAAATGCCAGCACGCCTTCACGACGGTCTTCGGTATTAATGGTGCGGTTGTACGCTTCGATTTCAAAAGCCAGTCCATCAGACAATGACATTTGTGCCCCGCGATAAATTGCCTGCTTTGCCTGACGCACTGCTATAGGCGCGTTTTGTGCGATTTTTTGTGCAATGTTTAATACTTCTTCGAGCAGATTTTGTTGCGGGAACAGCGCGTTTACCAGCCCCCAGTCCAGTGCCTGCTGTGCGTTAAACGGCTGTGCTGACAGAATCACTTCCTTGGCGCGTCGTTCACCGATGGCGCGTGCCAGTGTTTGTGTACCACCGGCGCCGGGCATAATGCCTATTTTGGTTTCGGTTTGTGCGAAGCGCGCGTTTTCGGCGGCATAAATAAAGTCCGTTGCGCAGGCGATTTCACAGCCACCCGCATACGCTGCACCGTTGACGGCGGCAATTACCGGCACCGGGCAATTGATGACCGCCCGCACCATGCGCTCATAGACCACATGTTGCAGCACCCATTGTTCGTCTGTCATACCGTTGCGTTCTTTGAGATCAGCGCCGGCACAAAACGCTCTGTCACCGGCACCGGTGAGCACCACACAACGGGTATCTCCGGCATTGAGTGCCAGATCTTCGAATATTTCTACAAGATCATGCGCCATGCGGGTGTTAAATGCGTTGGCACTGTCCGGTCGGTTTAGCGTGAGTTGCAAAACATGCGGCCGGGGCGAGCTTTGTAAGAGATCGGAATTGTCTGTGTCAGTCATGGGTTATTCTAAATGGTTGGCGGCATAGTTGTACTGAAGGTGCTGTATTCTACACAACACGATCAGACCGATGGTCGTTGGATGGCTACGCCTTTTTTGTGAACATAGCGGTCAGCTTCATAGCACCGACTCCGGGCACTTTACAGTCGATTTGATGGTCTTTGGCGTCCACGTCAATGCGGCCGCACCTGATCATTGTACCCACCTTAACCACTGACGATGAGCCTTTGACTTTGAGATCTTTAATCACCGTTACAAAGTCACCTTCGGCAAGTGCGTTGCCGTTGGCGTCGAGCACCACATTTTCCTCGGCCTGCTCAGCGACGACAGACCATTCGTGCGCACACTCCGGACAAACGAAATTATTGCCGTCGACGTAGGTGAATGTGCCTGAACATTCAGGGCAGTCCGGTTCGCTCATTGGCGGGTTTCCTGGTGTGCGGAAAAAATAAAGCGAATAGTAGCGCAGTCAACTGTGTCGCAGCGCAATAAATACAACGACGTAATCGCAGAACCTGTTGGCGGTTCAAGCCTCTAACTCCTGTAATCGCTATAATATGACTGCAGGAATCCACAGCACAACAACCGATCATGCAATTTTTTACCGGCAATACAAACACACCCCGACTGCGCCCTGCACTTTACTGCGTACTAAGCGTGGCTGTGGTCGCACAGCTGTCTGCGTGCCTGGGCGAACCGGACTATGGTGTGCCACCGGATATGACGCGGTTTTTCGATACCGTCACCGGAGACTGTACCCGCTACGATCAGTCATCGGTTTATCGCGGCCGTTCAAATACCGTGGTTGTTAATCCTCAAAGTGACTGGGTTGGTGTGGTGGAGAGCGCCGGCGCCGACACTGAAATTTTATTCGAAGACGGTGACTACAACCTTGACCGTTACGCGGTTCGAATTAGAAACAGTGTGACACTCAGAGGCATTAAAGCCGATCCGGCGCGGGTTCGCATTCGCGGTATGGGCTACGACGTTGCTTCCGAAGGGTTAATGATACTTGGCAACAATATCACCATAGCCGACCTGACTATTAGCAACATACGCAACCATGCAGTGGCGGTAAATCCTGCTTCCGGCGCACAACAGGGGCTGCAGCTTTATAACCTGAACATTCGTGATATCGGCACACAGCATATTAAGGTCAACCCGGGTGGTGCACAGGACGGCCTGATCGCCTGCTCTTCTATTGGTTACAGTGAAGGTGCGGCAACCGGTGACTACAACGGCGCTATCGACTTACACGCAACGATAAACTGGACCATTCGGGACAACTACATTTACAACATCACCGGCGATGGCACCGGTTGCCTGATAGACGAAGACTGCGGGCAGTACATCAGCTCACCGGCGATACTCGCATGGAACGGTGCGCAAAACACACAAGTTATCGGCAATACCATTGTTGACAGTTATCGAAACATTGCCTTCGGTATTGACAGTGCGCACATCGGCGGCAGCATACTGCACAATACAATTGTTCAGTCATCACCCGGTGATGCCGGTATTGAGCTGTTTGGCGCAACCGGTACTGTGGTCGAATTTAACACCGTAAAGTTATCGGGTGGCTATCCGGGCACGATTGAATTTCGTCAAACCGATGGACTGACCATTACCAACAACTGGCTTTCACGCAAGCCGTGGGACCGTGGCGGCAACCGCAACATTGAACTCTCCGGTAACGCATTCCGTGTGAATGACTCACCACGCGCACCTTAGCGTTTGTAATTTTTAAACCATTTTTCGTGTTTTTGTCGTCCTGCCATGTGCCGATTGATGTAACTTGTTAGTCGACTAACTACAAGTTCCAGATTCGCACACAGAACTGTATCTACAGTTATCGGAGGTAAAAATGCAAGAATACTGCTACGACCTTGGCGCTTACAGCCGTCCGGTCACTACAACATCTGAAGCAGCACAACGCTGGTTTGATCGCGGCTTAAACTGGACCTTTGGTTACAACCACGAAGAAGCGGGAATCTGTTTTACCAAAGCCCTCGAGCACGACCCAAATATGCCAATGGCTCACTGGGGCCTGGCCTACATTATCGGCCCGAATTACAACTATCCGTGGGAGTTGTTTGACGACGATAAAATGAATCTCACACTCACGGAATCGCGCGACTCAATAGCCGCTGCAAAAGCCTGCATGGAAAACGCAACGCCTGTCGAAAAGGCATTAATTAATGCGCTGAGTTTTCGTTACCAGTCCGAACAACCTGTAGAAGACCTTTACCAGTGGAGCCACGACTACTGTAACGAAATGGCCGACGTGTATAAGGCATTTCCTGACGATGCAGATGTTGCCACCTTTTATGCCGAAGCCATGATGAACCTGACCCCGTGGAAAATGTGGGACCCGCACACCGGTGATCCGGTAGAAGGCGCTGACACCTACAAGTGCAAAGCAGTACTTGAACAGGCGCTGGCATCAGTTGCCGCTGCAGGTCCGGCACGCCACCCGGGCTTGCTACACCTGTACATTCATTTAATGGAGATGTCGGCAACACCGGAAGAGGCGCTGGTGGTCGCCGATGATTTGCGGCACCTGATTCCCGATGCCGGGCATCTTAAGCATATGTCTACGCATATAGATGTGCTGTGTGGTAACTACCAGGA
>CAYZVB010000050.1:11112-16710 GCA_964481315.1 uncultured Granulosicoccaceae bacterium | reverse complement strand
TAAGTACTACCACAACAGTGGTGCGATGAACTTTTATTCGCTGTACCGTGTTCATAATTATCACTTTAAATTATACGGCGCGATGTTTCTCGGCCGCTTCGATGCGGCAATGGACGCAGTGACTGGCCTGCGTGACACTTTACCTGAAGAACTTATCCGTATGGAATCGCCGCCGATGGCAGATTTTGTTGAAGGCTACGTTTCTATGGAAACCCATGCTCTGGTCCGTTTTGGCAAGTGGCAGCAACTGATCGATGCGCCGTTACCAGACGACCCGGAGCTGTATACCGTTACCACTGCACTGACGCACTACGGTAAAGGCATTGCTCACGCAGCGCTTAAAAACCACGACGCTGCACTGCAGAGCCAGAAAGACTTCCATGCTGCCGTCGAAAAGGTATCTGATGAAAGATACATCCATGTTGTGAGCTGTAAAGACATGCTTGGCGTTGCTGCTGAAATGCTTGCCGGTGAGATCAACTATCACCACGGTGACTACGACACCGCCTTTAAGCACCTGCGTGAAGCAGTTCGTCGCGAGGACAACCTGCCCTACGACGAGCCCTGGGGATGGATGATGCCGTCCCGCCATGCGCTCGGCGCGCTGCTACTTGAGCAGGGACATATCGATGAGGCCACAGAAACGTATGAAGCAGACCTTGGACTGAACGATACGGTGATTCGTTCTAACCAGCATCCGGATAATGTCTGGGCACTGGTCGGGTTGTATGAGTGCTACAAACAACAGGGAAAAATGCGTGATGCCAGAATGCTAAGGCCACGACGCGACTTTGCACTGGCTCGCGCCGACGCCGGCATTGGTGCCTCGTGTTTCTGCAGCATGAAGCGATCAACAGGTCATAGCGCAGGAATAACAGAGCCTGCCTGAAGCGGTCACATGCACTCTGGTGCTGCGGGCTGACCGCAGCCAGAGTTGCGGGAATACATTTAAACCTTCAGATTAATGGCATTTATGCAGCTTTAACACTGACGTCACAGGATGTCTTAAATTCCACACCAGCCGTAATATTACAGGTAGGAATCCAATGAGCTTTGCCTTAGCATGCGACTGTGTTCGCGCTGTGATCACTATTCTCTACGTGTAGCGAACTCGTTCCGTTCCGGCCTTTTGTGCAACAACCAGGGGAAAGGTGGTGAGACTCACGCAAGGACTTCTAATACTGATAGCGCTTATATCACCACAGGCGCACGCAGGTATCGATCAGACTGTTGATGCCTTCTTTAACGATTATCTAGGCTGGTTTGCAGGCCTTATTTTTACCTCGGTTCCTATTGGTGGTGCTGCCTTCCCACTGATTGCTGGGTGGCTGCTGATTGCAGCGCTGATCTTTACGTTCTACTTCGGCTTTGTGCAGTTTAGTAAGTTTAAACTCGCGCTCGATATTGTCCGCGGTAAGTATTCAGACCCGAATCAGAAAGAAGAAGGTGAAATATCGCACTTCCAGGCACTGACAACAGCACTTTCAGGTACAGTTGGTCTGGGTAACATCGCAGGTGTCGGTGCGGCACTGGCAATTGGCGGTCCCGGTGCCACCTTCTGGATGATTCTGGTGGGTATTTTCGGCATGGCATCGAAGTTTTGCGAATGTACGCTCGGTGTGAAGTATCGAACCATCCTTCCATCCGGTGCTGTCTCCGGTGGCCCAATGTACTACTTAAGCCGCGGGCTTGGAGAGCGAGGCAAGAAAAATCTTGGGAAGTTTCTTGCCGTTATGTTCGCGATTATGACCATACTGGGTGCACTGGGTGGCGGCAATATGTTTCAGGGCAACCAGGCTAACGCGATGCTGGTTAGCACTTTCGGTTTGCCTGAAGGATACGGCTGGGTAGTCGGACTGATACTGGCCGGTTTTGTATTTTCAGTCATTGTTGGCGGTATGCCTTCGATTGCAAGCGTTACCTCAAAGCTGGTGCCGTTGATGGCGGCTATTTATATTGCCATGTCACTGATTGTTATCTTTACCAATACCGATCAGGTCGGGCCGGCATTTTCTGCCATCTTTAACGGCGCATTCTCCGCTGAAGGGGTTGCCGGTGGCTTTATTGGTGCGCTGATTCAGGGTTTGAAACGTGCAACATTCTCCAACGAAGCCGGTGTAGGTTCTGCCGCTATTGCACACTCTGCAGTGAAAACCAAAGAGCCGGTCACCGAAGGTCTGGTCGCCCTGCTCGAACCGTTTATCGATACCGTGATTATCTGCACCATGACGGCACTGGTGATCACTATATCCGGACTTAATACCGGACCTTTTGACGGCTCCGGCCTGACCGGTGTTAATCTGACCTCGGCAGCGTTTCAGAACACCGCAGACTGGTTTAAGTATCCGCTGGCAATAGCAGTGGTGATGTTTGCTATTTCGACAATGATCTCGTGGTCGTACTACGGATTGAAAGCCTGGACGTACCTGTTTGGTGAAGGAAACGTCAATGAGTTGATTTATAAATTGTTGTTTTGTGTGTTTGTAGTGATCGGTGCGTCTATCAGCTTTGGCGCGGTTATCGACTTCTCAGATGCAGCAATCTTCGCAATGAGTATTTTCAACATCATTGGTCTGTACTTCCTGATGCCATATGTGAAAGACGAACTGGCGTCTTTTGTGGCACGTGTGAAGTCCGGAGAGATGCGCAGGTCCCGCTAGTCGAGTAAATCTGCCGGCTCGATATTTCGGGCCGGCAGCCACTACCGGCAGGCAATGCTCTGCTACCTGCCGTGCATAGCAAGTAGCATTAGTACATTTGCGTTATGCTATGCCGATGAATATCCCGGAATCCTACCTGCAGCAACGCCCTGACACCCGCAATGTTGAGGTGCTGATACCTGACATCAATGGTGTTCTGCGCGGCAAGCGACTACCTGCAGATCAACTGCCAAAGGTATATCGCGATGAACTGATGATCCCACGGGCGACAGTGCTGCTCGATACCTTTGGCGTCGCTTCTGACAACATACCCTACGGCTTTCAGGACGGCGACCCGGACAGAGCAGTCCGGCCTGTCGAAAGCACACTAACCTCAGTGCCGTGGCAGGAAACGGCAACGGCGCAGGTACTTGCAGAAATATCCGATGGTGACGGACTCTGGTTCGGTAATCCGGCCGAGGTACTTCGCCGCTGTATGCACGCATTCAGTGAACTGCGCCTGACACCGGTGATAGCGATTGAACTTGAGTTTCACCTGCTGCACGCAAATACAGACAACCCTTCGCCTTTGCAGGGCAAGCCGGACTTACCGACTTTTACCGGCCCGCAAACCTACAACCTTGAGTTACTGGCAGACCATGCTGCATTTCTTACTGAAGTCGAACATGCCTGTGCCGTACAAAATATCTCACTTGGCGGCGCGCT
Source organism: uncultured Granulosicoccaceae bacterium (assembly GCA_964481315.1). Lineage (GTDB taxonomy): Bacteria > Pseudomonadota > Gammaproteobacteria > Granulosicoccales > Granulosicoccaceae. The sequence goes on along the minus strand of CAYZVB010000050.1, from coordinate 13,345 downwards.
GGCTGAATACGGTGAAGGGCAGTTTGAAATCAACCTGCGGCACACCGACGATATTGTAAGAGCCTGCCATGAGGCGTGCCTGCTGCGAAGGCTTGTGCGCTGTATTGCACTTAAGCACCGGAGCATCGCCACATTTATGGCCAAGCCACTGGCCGGACACCCCGGTAATGGCATGCATGTCCATATCAGCCTGCTGGATGAAAGTGGCACTAATGTATTGGCCGGTGACAATGAGGGCCTGACAGACGTTATGCAGCATGCGATTAGTGGCCTGCTGCAATGGATGCCTGACAGCATGGCGGTTTTTGCACCCAATGCAAACTCGTACCAGCGCCTGGATCCGGATACCTTCGCGCCAGTACAGGCCGACTGGGGCATTGACCACCGCGCTGTGGCAATACGACTGCCACAGGCATCGAAGCAAAACACCCGCATTGAACATCGTGTCGCCGGTGCCGATGCATGTCCATACCTGGTGGTGGCGGTGATGTTAAGTGCGATAAAAAACGGTATTGAACAGCGGCTGCCATTGCCAGCCCCTACTGCGGGTACCACCGTCAGCGCGGATGCACTGGTATTGCCGAACCGCTGGCATAGTGCCCTGGAACGTTTTGACCGTGCGGATAAATTAAAAAATGCACTCGGCGCTGAATTCAGTCAGTTGTACCATCAGGTTAAAGTGGATGAAGAAATCGCCTGGCACCGACAACTTAACCGCTTTGATCACCTGGCTTACCTGCGCACGTTGTAAAGGCTAGGTACGAACAAACGAGGCATACTGTTTTCTAAGCATGGCAAGTTTCGGATCAATGTAAGTAGTACAAAAAGGGCGTGTCGGATCCGCGGCATAATAACCTTTGTATTGCTCCGGTGACGGTTGAAATTCAATTAGCTCCAGCACCTGTGTGATCAGGGGTTTCCTAAATTCCGGCTGCAGTGCGTTTAAAATCGATTTACATCGATCGGCCAGAGGCGCGCTGCCAACGTATACAGCACTGCGATATTTGTTACGCATTGAATGCAGCGATGTACTTGCATGCGTACGCAGATGAATTTCGATTAGCGTTGCAAGCGGAATAACCTGCTTGTCAAAATCGATCAATACCGCTTCAGAGAACTCGTGATGCGGCGCCGCCGAGCGGATATAACCCTGTTCTACCCGGGTGACGCCCCGTAGTGAGGCGAACACCGCTTCGGTGCACCAGTGACAACCACCGCCGAAGCCAATGGCAGCGAGCGGTGAGCTGGTTTTTGTTGTCACGGCGCCTGTCAGTTTCTGCGTCCGTAACCGCCGCCACCCGGTGTTTGCATGATAAACATGTCTCCGGCTTCGACATCAATGGCATCGATTCCTTTCACCGCTGCTTTGCTGCCGTCGGCACGTTCGACCCAGTCGAGCCCTACCTCGCCGGGTTCTCCGCCGTCTACCCCAAACGGTGGTACGCGACGATGCCCGCCAAGTACAGTGACGGTCATGGGTTCGAGAAAACGCATCTTGCGGGTGATACCGGAACCGCCATTGTGCTTACCTGCACCACCGGAACCGTGGCGAATAGAGAATTCTTCAAGCCTGACCGGAAAGCGCCATTCAAGCACCTCGGGGTCGGTGCTGCGGGTGTTGGTCATGTGGGTTTGAATGGCCGAACAGCCGTCGAAATCTAAACCTGCCCCCATACCACCACAAATGGTTTCGTAGTTCTGTATGCGTTCATTACCCCAGACAAAATTGTTCATTGTTGCCTGACTGCCCGCCAGTACCCCGAGCGCGCCGATTAACGCATTGCACATGGCCTGCGACACTTCAGTATTACCGGCGATTACTGCAGACGGGTACTCGGCGTTGATCATGCTGCCCTGCGGCGCGATGATAGTCAGCGGTTTAAAACAGCCTTCGTTTAGCGGTATCGGGTTTGGCACCAGCGTTCGGAACACATACAACACCACTGCCCTGCACACTGCAAACGGCGCATTGTAGTTGTATTTGTCTTTGTCTGAGGTGCCGGTGAAGTCGATAACGGCGGTACGGTTTTCGCGATCAACCTTTAACGCCACGTTTATTACTGCACCGCTGTCGAGTTCGTAGCGGTATTGTCCGTCGTGCAATGCTGTAATTGCACGCCGTACACATTCTTCGGCGTTATCCTGTACGTGCTGCATGTAGGCGCGCACTACATCTAACCCGAACTGCGACACCATCTTGCGCACTTCCTGTGCACCGGTTTCGTTGGCGGCA
>CAYZVB010000050.1:10327-11102 GCA_964481315.1 uncultured Granulosicoccaceae bacterium | reverse complement strand
CGGCCAGGTCTGCCATGTTTTCATCAGTGTTGCGACACGGGTACGGACCGGATGCCAGCAGCGCTCTGGTTTCTGCTTCACGCATCACACCGCGATCGACCAGCTGGAAGTTGTCGATCAAGACGCCTTCTTCGTCGATATGGCTGCTGTCAGGCGGTGCGCTGCCGGGGGTACGGCCGCCGATGTCTGCATGGTGCCCGCGTGATGCGACATAAAACAGTACTTCATTGCCGGCTTCATCCCACACCGGTGTTACCACGGTTACATCGGGTAAATGCGTACCACCGTTAAATGGTGCATTTAGCATGTATACATCACCGGGTTGCATGGTGCTGCAGTTAAGCCGGATAACCGTGAGTATCGATTCACTCATCGATCCCAGATGTACCGGCACATGCGGTGCGTTGGCCACCAGACGGCCATCGGTATCAAACAGCGCACAGGAGAAGTCGAGGCGTTCTTTTATGTTTACCGAATACGCCGTGTTAGCAAGTGTGGCACCCATTTGTTCGGCAATGTTCATGTACAGGTTGTTGAAAACTTCAAGCATCACCGGGTCGGCGTCGGTACCGACTGAAACACCAGCTTCCAGTGCTACTGTGCGGGTAAGACACAACTGATGATAACCGTCTACAGTTGCACGCCAGCCGGCCTCAACAATGGTGGTGGCTGTGGACTCACTGATAATGGCAGGCCCCTGCACTGCCATACCGGGCAACAGATCTTCGCGACGGTACAGTGATACGTTTTTCCATTCACCTTCGCTGTACATGCT
>CAYZVB010000050.1:0-10317 GCA_964481315.1 uncultured Granulosicoccaceae bacterium | reverse complement strand
CGGTAGTGTTTTGTTCCGGAGTATCAGCCGGGGTCTCGGTCGCACCAACCGCTTCTACCGCCACCGCTTCAATGACCAGTTCACGTTCGCCTGCGGAAAAACCGTAGCGTGCGATATGCGCCGCTTCAAAGCGCTGACGCATCTCCTGTTCTGTACCAAAGTCTACCTGCAACGGGACAAACGAACCGGGGTAGCGCAGATGCACGCGTTTAATCACCTGCGTAGCGTCCGGTTCACCCCCCTGCGACAACACCTCGGCTCTTGCTTCGGTGGCAAGGCTTTCGAGCTTGTCGGCTGCCGCAGTCACAGCGGACAACGGTTGTTCGAACTGTGCCTCGCGCAGCGCGCGTATATCTGCCAGCCCCATACCGTAAGCAGACAGCACTCCGGCAAACGGATGCAACAGAACGGTTTTCATGCCCAGTGCATCGGCAACACCACAGGCGTGCTGACCACCGGCACCACCGAAGCAGTTGAGTGTATAGCGGGTAACATCATAGCCGCGCTGCACCGAGATTTTTTTAATAGCATTGGCCATGTTTTCTATGGCAATACGCAGGAAACCTTCAGCCACTGCTTCAGCCGTCATTACCGGCTTGCCGCTTTGTGCGGCGATATCTTTTGCCAGTTCATTAAACTTTTGCACAACCACATCAGTGTCGAGCAGTTCATTAGCCTTTGGGCCGAACACAGCCGGAAAGTGTGCTGCCTGCAGTTTACCCAGCATCACATTGCAATCTGTTACCGTTAACGGCCCGCCGCGTCGATAGCAGGCAGGACCGGGGTTGGCTCCTGCGCTGTCGGGCCCGACCTGAAAACGGCCGTCACTGAACTTTAAAATTGAACCGCCACCGGCTGCCACGGTGTGGATGTTCATCATGGGTGCGCGCATCCGTACACCGGCCACTTCGGTTTCGAAACTGCGTTCGTACTCACCGGCATAGTGACAGACATCGGTTGAGGTACCACCCATGTCAAAACCAATCAGCTTGTCGTGACCGGCCTGCAGTCCGGTGCGCACCATGCCTACCACGCCACCGGCGGGTCCGGACAAAATGGCATCTTTACCCTGAAACAAGCTGGCATCGGTCAGGCCGCCGTTGGACTGCATAAACAGCAATCGTTCGCAGCCGTTGCCCAGTGCATCGCGCACCTGTTCGACATAGCGTCTTAGAATGGGTGACAGGTAGGCATCGGTGACGGTGGTGTCGCCGCGACTGACCAGTTTCATTAACGGCGACACACGGTGCGATACCGACACCTGTGTGAAACCTATATCCAGCGCCAGTTGTTCGAGCCGCGCTTCGTGCTGTGGATTGCGGTAACCGTGCATCAGTGCAATGGCAACGCCGCGAATACCTTCATCGTAGGCGCTTTGCAACGCGGCACGGGCTGAGGTTTCATCGAGGGCTTGCAGCACGTTGCCCTGTTCGTCGAGTCGTTCGTTTACTTCTGCGACAGATTCGTAGAGTAACTCCGGCAGTACCACGTTGAGCTCGAACAATGCCGGTCGCACCTGATAGCCGATACGCAGCAGATCACCGAAACCGCGGGTAATAAGCAGCAACGTGCGATCACCCTTGCGCTCCAGCAGCGCATTGGTGGCAACGGTAGTGCCCATTTTAACAGCCGCAACAGTATTTTCCGGTATCGCATCGGTGGCTGACAGTTGCAGCAAATCACGAATCCCCTGCACTGCCGCATCGCGATACTGTTCCGGATTTTCAGACAGCAGCTTACGGGTAAGCAGACTGCCGTCCGGTTGTCGTGCCACTACGTCGGTAAAGGTGCCGCCTCGATCAACCCAGAACTGCCAGCGATTATCAGCCATGTGCCTGCTCAAAAAGAATTATGCCCGTGATTATAAGGTAACGGGGCCACGGTACCTACCTTATTGCCTGACATGCACCACCGCGACAGCTTTATCGATTTTGGGTGATAATTGCATATGTCGCGGCGAAGTAACTTAAAACCGCTTGCCACTCAGCTATCCGGAGGTTCAGGCAATGACTACGGTTCGATACGAAAAAGACGGCCGTATTGGTCGCATTACGCTAAACCGACCCGAGGTAATGAATGCAATCAATGACGAGCTGCCGCATGAGCTGGCAGCTGCCGTCGCCGAAGCTGACGCAGACCGCGACATCCACGTGATGCTGCTGTCCGGCGCCGGCAAGGCTTTTTGCGCCGGCTATGACCTGGTTCACTACGCCGAAGGCAATGGCGCTAATCAGGTTACGCAGGAGATGCCGTGGGACCCCATGCAGGACTATGCCTTTATGTGGGCCAACACACAGGCCTTTATGTCACTGTTTAGAGCCATGAAACCGGTACTGTGCAAAGTGCATGGATTTGCGGTAGCCGGAGGCTCTGATATCGCGTTGTGTGCCGACATTACTATCATGGCTGACGAAGCTCAGATTGGTTACATGCCAACCCGTGTGTGGGGTTGCCCGACCACCGCCATGTGGGTGCACAGAATAGGACCGGAACGCGCCAAGCGCATGCTTTTTACCGGCGACAAAATCAACGGTACAGAAGCCGCTGATATGGGCCTGGTGCTAAAGTCGGTACCCGGCCATGAGCTCGATGATGCCTGTGAAACGCTGGCTGCCCGAATGGCCTCTGTGCCAATTAATCAACTGGCAATGCAAAAGATGGTGATCAACGCAGCTGTTGAAGAACAGATTAACAGAACACAACGACTGGCAACGGTGTTCGATGGCATTTCACGTCACTCCCCTGAAGGGTTACACTTTAAACAACGCTCTGAAGAGGTCGGCTGGAAACAGGCAGTAAATGAACGCGATACCGGTTCATTCAACTGGACAACCAATCAGCCTTTCAGTGAAAAATAAATCGCTTTGCAATCTTTCCCCGGGTAAAGAGTCTGTAACTGATGAATCTACAAGATAAAACTGTCGTCGTAACCGGCGGTGGCCGGGGTATTGGTAAAGCACTGTGCATTGCCTTTGCTGCAGAAGGTGCAAAGGTGGCGGTGGCAGACGTAAACATTGAAGACGCAACCGCCACCGCAACACAAATAAACGGCATTGCAGTCGCCTGCGATGTGACCAGTGAAGCGGACATTAATAACCTGGTGTCTGTTACTGAACAACAGTTGGGACCGATTGATCTGTTCTGCTCCAACGCCGGTATATTCCGCGGCGAGCCGGATCACTCGGCATCCGCCAGTAACGATGACTGGCTGGCGTGCTGGAATGTTCACGTGATGGCGCAGGTGTATGCAGCACGCGCTGTACTGCCCGGCATGATAGAACGCGGCAGCGGTTATCTGGTACAAATGGCTTCCGCCGCAGGCCTGCTGAGCCAGATTGGTGATGCCGCCTACTCTACCACCAAGCATGCATCTGTGGGCTTTGCCGAGTCACTGGCAATTACACATGGTGATGATGGCATAAAAGTCTCGGTTATCTGCCCGCAGTATGTTGCCACGCCAATGCTGGGTTATGACGAAGACAATGCGACCATTGAAACTGCCGGTGTTATCAGCCCTGAACAGGTTGCCCGCGCTGTGATTGCAGGTGTGCAGCAGGAGCAGTTTTTAATACTGCCGCACCCGGAGGTCGCCGAGTATATTCAGTTTAAAAGCAGCAACTACGATCGCTGGCTGGGCGGTATGCGAAAGCTACGCAGAAAAGTGATTGCAAAGCTTGGCAATACCAGAGCGGTTGAGATGCATAAGTTCGTATAAACACCCTTTGAATTGTTCATCCGCATAGCAGCAACGGTAAAGCACGACATCAGTTGCCACAGGTAACATCCCCGGATTAGGCATAAATTTCTGTCATGCTCCGGCGTACCGCATTGGCTAAATATTTGCTATCCACGCAGTCCGATTTAACAGATGCATCTTCCCGGATGGATGGAGACAACTATGTCCCGATTTGCAAAGACGTTAAACATCAGCATCGGGCTGTTTGCCCTGACCGCACTGGCAGGCTGCGACTCAACGCAAATAGCTGCGAACACAGATGCCAACCGTGGTGTCAACACCTTGTCGCTGACAAGTGATGATGGCTACTGTGAATCCATTACCGTCGATATCGCAGGCACAAGACTACTTGGCAAAGTCGACCAGGAAAACAGTACTCCTGAGATTATGCTCGACAATCCAATACCGGACGGCAACTACCGGATACGCCTGCATTATGAAGATGAAACGCATCCCGGTCAGGCGGATCAGCTCAGGGAGCAATGGTACGTCGAGTTCTACGATAAGGCCGGTGATGTGGTATTAATGACACCGGAAACAAACGATCTACCCAGTGATGAGGTGATTAGCTTTACAGATTTTGAAGCACAGGTAGTTGCCTCTGATGTCTACTCGGTTAAGGCGTTCCATGCCTATGAGTCTGAAAGCTACAATTCAATTCATCCAACAATGATTGAGGTTTACCCTGAGTGCACACCCCAGGCAACTCAGCCTGTAGATAATACACCACCGGTAACACCCCCGATTCAAAATCAACCGCCGGTTATTACCCTAAACGGCGACAATCCGTTGAACGTGCTTTTATACGATCTGTATACCGACCCGGGTGCGACTGCGCTTGACAATGAAGACGGTGACATCACCTCCGACATTGTGGTCGGGGGCGACACAGTTGACATGAATACCCCTGGCACCTATGTCGTCACTTACGACGTAACTGACAGTAACGGAAATGCCGCCACTCAGGTTAGCCGGACAGTGATTGTCCATATTGGCGAAGAAGGGCCGGCATTACTCGTTCAGTAGCAGCGTTTTAACAGGGCGACTGCATTGCTGTAATATCCCCCGAGGAAACAACGGAATTCAGACCAGCTGCAGGACGGCCTGCAGCTTTGGTAACATGCGAGGTAACGGCAACCTCCCTGTGAAAAAACCGATGACCTCACCCAACATTCTGCTGTTTATGGTCGATCAGCTGACCTCGTTTGTTTTGAACAGCTATGGCGGCACGGTTTGCAAAACGCCGCATATCGATACACTGGCCGCTCGCTCGACCGTTTTCGAGCATGCCTACTGCCCCTACCCGTTATGCGCTCCTTCAAGGTTCGGTATGATGGCCGGACGGCTGCCTTCGCAAATCGGCGCGTACGACAACGGTGCAGAACTGCCGGCTGCAACACCCACTTTTGCGCACTATTTACGGCTGCATGGTTACTACACCAGCATAGCGGGGAAAATGCACTTTGTAGGGCCGGATCAGTACCACGGATTTGAAGAGCGGCTAACCACCGAGATTTACCCTGCAGATATGTCATGGACCCCAACGCCTGACTTCCGCGACTTTAACAAAGACGAAGAACGTGAATACACTTTTGGTGTATCTACCATTGATACGGTTAAAGACGCCGGCCCGGTCGTGCGTTCGATGCAAATTGACTACGATGAAGATGTTATTCACCACGCGGGGCGCGAACTGTACACAAGGGCGCGCAGCGATGATAAACGCCCGTTTCTGCTGACTGTTTCACTTACACAACCACACGACCCGTACGTGACTACCGATGAATACTGGAACCTATATAGCGAGGCCGGTATTGATGACCCGCAGGTACCGTTTATTCCGGTGCAGGACCGTGACGAACACAGCCAGTCGCTGTATTACCACTACGGACAGGATAAGTGTGAGCTTTCCGAAAGTGATTATCGCAACGCAAGACGCGGTTACTACGGAATGATTTCACATATCGATGCATTGTTCGGCCGTGTGATGCAGGCACTTGAAACCAGCGGGCTAAGCGACAATACGGCTGTTATCTTTTCTTCCGACCATGGCGACATGATCGGTGAACGCGGCATGTGGTTTAAGAAAACGCTATTTAATCCGGCCATTCAGATACCGTTGATTATCCATCACCCGCAACATGCACCTGGCAGAGTCAGTGCGCCGGTATCATTAATCGATATCTTCCCGACACTGTGTGATATGGCTGGTATTACCGACATTAACACCGAAATACAGGGCCGAAGCCTGCTGCCTGCGCTTCAGGGAGAGTCTGTAACGGGCCCTGTATTCGCAGAACATATTGATGGCGGCACATCTGCCCCGAGAGTCTGCGTGATAGATAAACAGATGAAGCTTACGCTGTCTCGCGCCTACCCTGCACAGCTTTACGATCTTGCCGCAGATCCACTGGAGCTAAACAACCTTGCCGGTCAAAACCACCCGGACGAAGCCAGGCTTACGCAAATTGCCGAGTCGAAATGGTCACTCGATACTCTGCTGGATAGCGTGATCCGCTCACAAACGGAGCGCAAACTGGTCGACTCGGCACTGGCTAAAGGCAGACAGGAGCGATGGGATTTTGTACCGCGCCCACTCGAACAGAATACCCGCTATGTACGCCGTGGCGATGCGTTTCCGGAGGTAGAACGTCGCGGTTACCTGTATTCGGACTAAGCTGCGATATGGAACCCGGGCTGCACATCAAGCTCAGAAATAGTTATACCAATACCCAAGCTTTCAGTAACACCTGGATAACCGCTTATAAATTTCTGCGGGGTAAGCTGCAATGCATCAAAGAATACCTGATGCACATAGTGATACTCGACATGCGCTACTTTGCCTATTGCCATAGCCAGATGCCAGGCAGCGGAAAAAGCTAGCGCTGTTGATGACACTTCCAGCGACAGCTGAACCGGTGGCTTCAGTGCACCGGCAAGTCTTGCCACAGCTGTAATGCCACCCACGGCTACCGGTGCCACCTGTAAATACTTTACCGCTCCGCTATTGATTAGCTGGTGCTGCAATTCGTGGCGATACTCGGCCTCGGTACCCATCACCGGCACACCTGCCTTGCAGAGCGTTTGCATGCCGGTAATATCTGGCGCAGGCACAGGTGATTGAAACGCGTGAATACGTTGTGCCGGAAGCCTTTGAAATACATTGAGCGCATCGCCTGCGCTGTAGCTGTACACACCGTCAACAATTAGTTCTGTGTTACTTTGCAAACCGTTAAGGACGGCGTTAACCCGTTCAACATCGTGTGGAATTCCAAGCGCACCGATTTTCATTTTTACCAGGTCAAATCCGCTCGCCTCGATTGACCGCATTTCACTGACCAGATCATCAGTTGATTTGTTTTTACCGTACAAACCCGCGCTGCCGTATAGCCGCGGGCTAAGCCTGGATATTTTTTCGAAATCTGGTAACTGCTGTTGAATGCAGCGCCACAGCGGAAGCCCGGCGCGACGACTTTGCAGATCCCACAAGGCGATATCGACACCGGACCAGGCGCTTGCCAGCAGACCGTGCCGTGCAGTCAGTGTGGCGCGAGACCACAGCTTTTCAAAAACCGCCTGACACTGATTGGCTGACTGGTTGATTACAAGCGGGGCAATCTCTGTTTTTAGATAAGCGATAAGTGCATCGGGTTTACTGTCGAAACACCAGCATTCACCCAGGCCGGTGGCACCGTCACTGTCCTCGAGTACGACAAACACCGCATACTTTTCAGTCCAGCGAATTGCCGGGTTCCACACCCTGCCGCCAAGATCGTTACAGTGAAAGTGAACACTGAAGCGACTTATCACTGACTCAGACATGAGTTTGGAATGCTGCGGTTAATGTTGCAGAATCTGGCTTAAAAACAGTTTCGTTCTGTCATTAACCGGATTATCGAAAAACGCCTGCGGTGAGTTTTGTTCGACAATCTCGCCCTGATCCATAAAGATCACGCGGTCGGCAACGCGCCGCGCAAAACCCATTTCATGGGTAACGCACACCATGGTCATGCCCTCTTCGGCGAGACCCACCATCACATCGAGCACTTCAGAGATCATTTCGGGGTCAAGGGCGGATGTGGGTTCATCAAACAACATGATTTTCGGGTTCATACACAGTGACCGCGCAATTGCCACACGCTGTTGCTGCCCGCCCGATAGCTCCCCCGGGTACTTGGCTGCCTGTTCAGGAATTCGAACTTTTTCCAGAAACTGCATGGCCACAGCTTCGGCATCTTTGCGGGATTTTTTGCGTACCAGCATCTGTGCAAGCGTACAGTTTTCGAGCACGGTCATGTGCGGGAACAGATTAAACTGTTGGAACACCATACCGACTTCGCGACGAATTTCGTCAATATTGGCCACATCATCGTTTAGCTCGGTACCCAGTACGTTGATGGTTCCGCGCTGGTGATCTTCGAGTTTGCAAATGCAGCGGATCAGGGTTGATTTACCCGAACCTGACGGGCCGCACACCACCACCTTCTCACGGTTGCCGACTTCAAGATTGATATCTTTGAGCACATGAAAATCGTCAAACCACTTGTTGACGTTAATCATGGTTACCGCATGAGCCTCGCCTTGTGCCACAGTATTGCCGTTTCCCGGGTCAGTGTTAGGTTCAGCCATGACCGACTCTCAGTTTTTTCTCGAGGTACACACCGTAGCGCGACAGTGAAAATACGAAAATAAAATAAATTAAACCGATAAAGACATACACTTCGATGTAGTGATGCGTCCACTTGCCGGTACCAAATGCAGCTGACCCGGAAGCCAGTATTTCGAAGAAACCGACAATAGTAACAATTGAGGTTTCTTTAAACGTAATAACAAACTGATTGACGATCGCAGGCAGAGAATTGCGAAACGCCTGCGGCAGCTGAATTCGCGTGACCCGCTGCATATAGTTAAGCCCGAGTGTTTTACCGGCTTCATCCTGACCGGCCGGAATGGCCTGCAGGCCGGCCCGAATGTTTTCCGCCTGATAGGCCGCAAAGAAAATCGCAAAGCCCACAATTACCCGGTAGAGTTTGTCGCCCTGCAACCAGCCCGGCAGTAAGAACGGGGTAATAACTGCCGCGGTAAAAAGTATTGTCAGCAGCGGCAGGGAGCGGAAAAAGTCGATAAACAAACCGGTCAGCTTTGCGATGACTGGCAATCTCGAACGCCTGCCCAGTGCCAGTACTATGGACAGTGGCATGCCGATAAGCGAAACGGCGGCAAAAATAAATATGGTTAATGCCAGACCGCCCCAGCGTTCCGGTGTAATCACACTTAAGCCAAACACACCACCGTGCATGAGCAAATAAAAGATAGTGAAGCCGGTGAGCCATAACACACTAAGCTTTAGCCCGGACCAGAACCACGGCACACACGACGCCACAATGGTTGCGATCATCACAATACAGGCGGTTGTTGAGCGCCAGTGCTCTTCAAAAGGAAACAACCCGAAAAAGATGATTCGGTGGCGCGCATCAATCACCGACCAGCAGGCACCGGTGGCTTCTTTGCACAGCGGTTCGTCTTCGGCTGTCCAGATACTCGAAAGAAACGCCCAGTCGACCAGCCGGTAAACCAGCAGACAAAACAGCACCGCACACACCAGAGAGATCAGGCAGTCCAGCGGGCTTGAAAACAGACTTTTTCTGAGCCGTTCGAACAATGCCGGCTTTGGCGGGGCTGCGATAGTGGCCACTAACTTTTCACCTCGTAGCCCTTAAGCGCAAGCTTGCGGTTGATGGTATTCATGACATACGCAATGGCCAGATTAATCATTAAAAAGCTGGTCATCAGAATGGCGATTAATTCGAGCGTCTGACCGCTTTGATTGATTGAGGTAGAGATGATCATGAAAAGATCTGAAAACCCAACCACTATGCCTATGGTGGTAGCCTTCATGAGCTGCACGTACTGATTGGTTAGTGACGGCAGCACCGCACGAATCGCCAGCGGCAGGCGAATACGGCTAAATATATGAAACGGTTTAAGCCCGTTAACAAAGCCCGCTTCTATCTGCCCTTTGGGAACTGACATCAGGCCGGCCCTGACCACTTCACCAATGTATGCGCCGCCATACAGTGCAATGGCAATAATAAGCGCTGACAATTCCGGCGGCATACGCATGCCACCGCGAAAATTGAGCCCTTTAAGCACCGGCATATCAACCAGCGGCGTTTCGGGGATGCGTGCAAAGTAACCAATAGCAATAAACACAAAAGGCAGTAACAACCAGCCGATATTTCTCACGCGGTAGTAGCCTGCAGAATGATGCATACGCTCGCGCAGCCACGGCAGAAACACTAGCCAGGCGATAATCAACGCCAGCATCGCTGCCACTGACCACAATGCGATGTTTAACACCGGAAAGTACAGCCCTCTGCCACTGAGAAATACAGAGTCCGCTACCGACAGCGCTTGTCGCGGTTTGGGCAGATGCGACACGATGGCGTACCAGAATAGCGCCTGAAGAATAAGCGGGACATTGCGAAACGTTTCGACGTACACCGTGCCGAGCATTGAAAACAAGGCGTTTTTAGATGTACGGATCCGCCCGATAACTATCCCGATCAGAGTCGCAAAGA
>CAYZVB010000049.1:0-21110 GCA_964481315.1 uncultured Granulosicoccaceae bacterium | reverse complement strand
GGCTAATACTACCGGCTACTGCATTGTCGGTAATTTTTATTGCGTTAATAGCACGAATGACACGCACCAGTGTGCTTGAAGTGCTCAACGAAGACTACATCAGAACAGCACGCGCCAAAGGGCTGCCGCAGTCAAAAATATTGTTTAAACATGCGCTACGAAACGCTGCCGTTCCAATTGTCACTATCATTGGTATTGCCATCGCCATACTGATAAGCGGTGTTGTGGTGACCGAAAGTGTATTTGTCATTCCGGGCCTTGGGCTGCTGACACTCGATGCCATACAGGGTAGAGACTACCCCACAGTACAGGCACTGATTATTCTTTTTTCGGTCGTTTATGTAGTCATTAATCTACTCATCGATGTTATCTACACGCTGCTCGACCCGCGTATCCGCTATTAATGTCTCAGCATTCAAACAACAGTTCTCTGAACTCACCAATCATATCGGAAGAGTCCGCAGAATCACTGCAGGCGCAGGAGCAACCGTCGGTCTGGTCGCGACTGATCAAACATCCAAGTGTGGTTATTGGCGGGCTGATCATCGCGTTAATTCTAACCATGGTGCCGGCCGCACCATTTTTAACGTCATTCGACCCGACTGACATCAGCCCGCGCAATCGCAACAAAGCACCAGGTACGATGACGGTGCACAAGGACGACGAAGGCAACAAATACGAAATCAAAGCCGTCATGGGCACCGACAAGCTCGGGCGTGATATCTATTCACGTGTGCTGTACGGCGCCAGGGTGTCGTTGATTGTTGGTTTATCAGTCGCTGTTATTGCAGTTGCCACCGGCCTTATTATTGGACTGATTGCAGGCTATTTCCGCATTGTCGATGCGATAGTCATGCGAATAATGGATGGCTTAATGGCGATCCCTGCAATCCTGCTCGCCATCGCGCTGGTGTCTTTGTCGGGGGCGTCTTTGTTTACCGTTATTCTTGCGATTGTTATTCCCGAAATTCCGCGCGTTGTCAGGCTGGTGCGCTCTATTGTGCTTTCTATCAGGGAAGAACCGTATGTTGAAGCGGCTATTTCAGTCGGTACCCCGACGGCAAAAATCCTCTCGCGTCACGTGCTACCCAACACCATTGCGCCACTCATTGTACAGGGGACTTTTATTTGCGGTTCGGCCATTCTGCTGGAAGCAATTTTGAGTTTTCTCGGCGTTGGTGTTCCACCGGAAACACCAACATGGGGCAACATCATGGCGCAGGGCCGCGATCTGTTTCAGCTGTACCCGCATAACATCTTTTTTCCGGGTATTTTCCTGACACTCACTGTGCTGGCTATTAACATGCTCGGTGATGGTTTGCGTGACACCATAGACCCGCGCATGTCGAAAGAAATCTAACCATGACTGACACTACCGCCCAACCGGTCCTCAGCATCGACAATTTATCGATCAGCCTGCCGCGCGATGCCGATCGCAGTCATGCTGTGCAGAATGTTTCCATCGATGTAAATCCCGGTGAAGTATTATGTCTGGTTGGAGAGTCCGGCTCAGGAAAATCAGTCATTGCTTTTTCTGTGATGGGTTTACTCGCTAAAGCATTAAACATTACCGAAGGCAGCATTAAGCTTAACGGGGAAAACCTCGCACATGCCAGTGAGCAACGCTTAAGAGAATTGCGCTGCACCGGCATGGGAATGATTTTTCAGGAGCCTATGACGGCACTGAACCCGGTGATGCGTTGCGGCGAACAAATAGAAGAAGTGCTGCTTGAACATACCTCGTTAAGCGCCGGCGAGCGGCGGCAGAAAGTGATCGATATGATCGAACAGGTACACCTGCCCGACCCCGAACGGATGTACAGCTCTTATCCGCATCAGTTATCAGGCGGGCAGCGACAGCGCATTATGATTGCCATGGCACTGATTCTCGAACCGGTCTTACTGATTGCCGATGAACCCACCACCGCACTCGACGTCACCACACAGGCACAAATTCTTCATTTGATTCGGGAACTGCAAAGCGAACGTCAGACCGGTGTGCTGTTTATCACCCATGACTTCGGCGTTGTGGCAGAACTCGGTGATCGCGTCGCGGTGCTTAAGCAGGGCGAAGTAGTAGAACTCGGTACAACACAACAGGTGTTATCGGCACCGCAGCATCCCTACACCAAAATGCTCATTGCATCGGTTCCACTGCATGAACCACCGCAGCGCAACGCCATTGAAGACAGTGCCCCGGTGGTGCTTAAAACTGAAAATCTCAATAAACACTACGCCAGCTTCTCATTTGCACGCAGTAAAAACACGGTTAAGGCAGCACAAAACGTCTCTATAGAAATTCGCAAAGGTGAAACTCTGGGTATTGTCGGTGAATCCGGTTCCGGCAAATCCACTGTGGCACGCTGCATTACGTGGTTAATTGAAAGCACCGATGGCCGAATCTGGCTGGCCGGTGAAGACATTGCAAAACTGCCAAAGCGCGATCTGAGAAACCTGAGACAAAAAGTACAAATTATTTTTCAGGATCCGTACCGGTCGCTTAACCCCAGACGTACCGTGGGTCAGTCCATCATCGAAGGCCCGATGAACTACGGCGTTAGTCACCACGATGCTTTAAAGCACGCACAGGAATTAATGGAACTGGTGCATCTCGACCCCGATGGACTCGACCGTTACCCGCACCAGTTTTCAGGGGGCCAGCGGCAACGTGTCTGTATTGCGCGTGCCCTTGCCATGCGACCGGAATTACTGGTAGCCGACGAAGCCGTATCCGCACTCGATGTATCGGTCCAGGCACAGGTATTAAAACTGCTCGAACAAATTCGCGATCAGATGCAGCTTGCCATGCTGTTTATCACCCACGACCTTCGTGTCGCCGCACAGGTATGCGATGTAGTGGCGGTGATGTCGAAGGGACAAGTGGTTGAGTACGGTCCGGCAGGTGAGCTTTTCAGCAATCCGCAACACGAATACACCAAAGCACTGTTCAACGCAGCACCCGGCAGAGACTTTCAGTTCGCCCGCGGCTAAAGCACAACTAGCACATTACTGATTCAACTGTCAGGGTGCCGGCAGCAACATCGAGTGTGGCGTGCGCACCCAGTGGCAGCGCGTCCTGATCATATTTACCGTGCGCATCCAGCAGATCGTGACCTGCATAAATTCCACCGAGCACAGGTACATTAAGCAGGGCAAGCCGGTCGTACAGCACATCAGAAATAGTCCAGCCACGATCAGTATGGCCTCGCAAGCCTTCGAAAGACCCCAGCACCACTCCTGCAATACCATCGAGTGTGCCGGAGCGTATTAACTGGGTCAGGTAACGATCGACTGTGCCAAGCCCGGCTTCACGATGGTACTCGATAAACACAATGGCACCGGGCATCGACGGCATGCGAACACCAACCGCGTTAGCCATGGCCTGCAGGTTGCCGCCAATAAGACGCCCCTGTGCTGTTCCATTAATCTGTACACCGGCAGACACGGTGCTCAGATCACAATGCAACATGAGTGCATCAGCTGTCATCAACAGTTGCCTTACGCATCGCTGCGCCCTGTTACCCCACAAACAGCCATGCACGCTGCCAAGCTGACAGTGTTTTAACAGCGCCAGCTGCAGGCTGCTGATATCACTAAACCCGATCAGAGGTTTCGGATCAGTCGCGACAGCGGCAAAATCAATATCGTCTGCAATGCGGTAGGCACCTGCCCCACCCCGGATAGCGATAATGGCTCGTACTGCCGGGTCTTTAAATGCGTTATTAAGATCGGTAAGGCGTTCAGCATCGGTCCCGGCCATATAGCCGTGTTCATGCAAAAGATAATCACCGGTGTCACAGCGCAAGCCCCAGCTTTGCAGAATTTTCTGATGCATGCCCACGTCAGCTGCCGGAGGATAGCTCGCAGGCGATACCAGCCGCACTAAATCACCTGCAACCAGCTTAGGTGATCGAACCGTTGCATTCGTCATTGACCAATCTCTACATGTACGATGGCTTAGCGAGCGATACTTGATTGATCGGGTAGCTTTGCATTAAAAGCAACTTTGCTTTATACGCTCTACGTAAGCGTTGCCAGCAAACCTGCCATCAACTTTCCGCGCTGTGCCAGACTATCGATTTCTATATGCTCGTTAAGTGTGTGCAGACCGGCGCCAACCACCCCAAGAGAGTCGAGTGTTGCAATTCCCATCGCACCAGTGAAATTGCCATCAGACCCGCCACCCGACATGGCAGCCGGCAATGCAAAGCCAAGCTCGCCTGCTAACTTTTCCGCATGCTGATGTAAGGCTTTGCACTGATCATCGGGCTCCCACACGGGTCGCGTCACGGTGCGCGTTACCACGGTTTTCACATCAGACTCTGCATCATTCAGCGCCAGCATTTTACGCACACCATCGTCGAGATCACCCTGACGCTTGGCCATTGACAGCACCTCGGCACGACAACTTGAAGCCACGCAGTTGACCCACTGCCCACCGTTTACCACACCAACAGAAAACGTACAGTCGTCGTCGGTCAGTGATTCTATATCTTCGATGCGTCGCGCCATTTCAGCAATGGCGGATTTACCTAAACGCGGATCGACACCGGCATGCACCGGCACACCCTGCGTTTCAACGATATAGCGGGCAATGGCATAGCGGCCCCAGCACACACCGCCATCAGCACGCGCGGGCTCGGGCACCAGCACATATTTGTTTTTAGCAGCAGTCGCTTCAATGACTTCTCTGGTCGACGGAGTACCGACTTCTTCATCCGGTGTAAACAATACAGTGACCGGTAACGGGGTTTCGATGCCGGCGCTGATAAGCTGACGGATTGCTTCAACAGAAAGATAGTTGCCGCCTTTCATGTCCTGAATGCCCGGCCCCCAGCATTGATTACCTTCACGACGAAACGGCAGCTTTTCAAGCGTGCCGACAGGGTGCACGGTATCGAGATGACCGGCAATAAGCACACCGGGCTGGTGCAGTTTCGGGTGCGGGAAAGTCGCCCGCACACAACCGGCAAATCCCATGCGACCCGGTGTTCTTTCAATATGCGCCCCGCTTGCAGCAAGCTCATAGGCGGTAAGATCAAGCATTCGCTCTACCGCGCTGCTGTCGAACGTTGGGCTTTCGCATTCAACCCAGGGCCTAAGCCCCGCAAGCATGGTGTCCGGATCAAATGGCAGCTGTGTAAAGTCCATAGGTTTTCCGTATTAGTCTGCAGCAGTACGCTGCTCGATTATTTTTGCATAAATAGAAGCACCCACCGGCAGGATCGATTCATCAAGCACAAAACCGTCGTTGTGCAGTGGCAATGTGCCTGCATGGCCGACAGTACAATAAGCACCGGGAATCACACGCAACATATCGGCAAAGTCTTCAGAACCGGTAACCACATTAGGTGTTACCGCGACATTGTCATCACCGACAACATCAGCTGCAATTGACAGCATGACTTCGGATAACGACTCGTTATTCACCAGTACATCAAAAATATTTCTACTGTCGATTTCTACTTCAATGCCATAACTTGCGGCCACACCATCGCACAACGACTGCATGCGCTGACGCACCATTTCAGCGGCCTGCGGATCAAAGTAGCGCATGGTGCCGGACAAAGTGCAGTCAGACGGAATTACGTTGTACGCAGAGCCCGCATGTATTTGTGTCACCGACAACACCAGTGGTTCAGTCGGCGGTACATTGCGACTGACAATGGTTTGCAGCTGAGACACCAGCGATGCGCCGATCACAATCGGGTCAACGGACTGATGTGGCATTGCCGCATGTGATCCGCTGGCGCGTATGTGAATATCAAAGAAGTCAGCACCGGCCATTGCCACACCGGGCTTCACCCCAACCCTGCCGGGGGTGCCGTTGGGGTTGTTGTGCATGCCGTAGATTTCATCACACGGAAAACGATCAAATAATCCATCTGCAAGCATGGCTCTGGCACCGCCCAGCCCCTCTTCCGCCGGTTGAAAAATAAACACTGCAGTGCCGCTAAAACTTGCCGACTGTGCCAGGTAACGTGCAGCGCCAAGTAACATTGTGGTGTGCGCATCATGACCACAGGCATGCATCACACCGGGGGTTTTCGACGCATAAGCAAGATTGGTTTTTTCATCGATCGGCAGCGCGTCCATATCTGCACGCAGGCCGATGGTACGCCCGGGTGATTTACCTTTTAATACACCGACCACTCCGGTTTTTCCGATGCCGGTGTGGGTTTCAATGCCCCATTCACGCAGCAGGTTTGCGACAATGCCGGAAGTTCGCACTTCCTGCATACCAAGCTCGGGATGCTGGTGAAAATCCCTTCTAATGGCAACTAAATCTTCGGCATAGCCGGCTATCTGATCTATAACAGGCATTGTGTTCCCCCGATTAATTACTTGTCTATGTTAGCAATACAACCCATCCGATGGCAGTAAAAAGTTATACTCGCCCCATGCCTGCACCTGCACTGAAAACCACCATTCAGCAAAACCTCGATACGTTCTGTGAGCAGCGCATTGCCACCGATACATCACTGACCCGCGCCGCGGTTGCCGTGGTAGTCAGCCGCCACAGCGAAAACGGCAACCCGTGTATTTATCTGACGTTGCGCAGCGACAGGCTGCGAAAGCATGCCGGTCAGTTTGCACTACCCGGCGGCAAGTTAGACCATGGCGAATCACTGCAACAAGCGGCCCTTCGCGAACTAAACGAAGAGCTTGGTATTGCACTGGAAAGCCCTTCGGTACTGGGGCTGCTGGACGATTTCCAAACCCGCTCAGGCTTTGCCATTACGCCGGTAGTCGTTTGGAATGATTCAGATCAGACGCTTAAGCCAAATCCCGATGAAGTGGCACGCTGTTATGAAATTCCGCTTACTGAGCTTCTTGCAGATGACCTGATCAGCAACGACGCTGCTTCGCATCAACAAATCTTTTCAATAAGTCCGGCATCCGTCGGCACTTCTGTCTACAGCCCGACCGCAGCCATTATTTATCAGTTTGCAGAAGTTGCACTGCGCGGCAGACACACACGGGTAGATCATTTCGAACAACCGGCGTTTGCCTGGCGATAGACAGTTAGCTTTGTTATCCGCTGCTGCTCTCATCAAGCATCTGCACACACAGCTCGCGCTTCCAGTCACAGATATTTTCTATCGCGGAAATCATGGCACCGGCGATATCTTTACCCGTGGCATCTTCAATACCCTGCAAGCCTGGAGATGAGTTTATTTCAAGCAGCAGCGGCCCGTCTTTAGAGCGGATAATATCAACGCCTGCCACATGTAAACCCATCGCACGCGCAGCACGAACCGCAAGCTTGCGCTCCTGTGGCGTTGGTTTGATGCTACTGGCCTTGCCGCCGCGATGCATGTTGGCACGGAACTCACCGGGGGCGGCTTCGCGCTGCATGGCGGCAACCACTTTGCCGTTCACCACAAAAAGCCGTAAGTCGCGGCCTTCTGCCTCGGCAATAAACTCCTGTACCAGCAGGTTGGCATTAAGCGATTTAAATGCATTGATAACACTTTCTGCAGCCTTGCTGGTTTCGGCCAGCACCACACCACGACCCTGCGTGCCTTCCAGCAGCTTCACAATAAGCGGTGCACCGCCAACCATTTGAATCAGGTCGTCAGTATCGATGGGTGACGATGCAAAACCGGTAGTCGGAATATCGAGCCCTTCTTTTTGCAGTAACTGCAGCGAATAAAGTTTGTCACGTGAGCGACTGATGGCCTGTGAGGTGTTAAGCGCCGCGATACCCATACTTTCAAAGTGGCGGGTCAGTGCACAGCCATAAAATGTCACCGACGGTTTAATTCTCGGCACTACCGCATCGAGATCATTCAACATAATGCCACCACGGGTATGCACTTCAGGGGCATCGGCATCGAGTTTCATGTAGCACTGACGAATATCAAAAAAACGAATATCGTGGCCACGCTCGCGCCCGGCCTGCACGATACGCTGATTGCTGTAGAGGTTCGGGTTACTCGCCAGCAAACCGATTTTTAGTCCGTCTCTGCGCGTGTCGTGACGCGCATATACCTCAGTAATATCCGCTTCGGTACGGTCACCCAGAGCGAAACTTTTAGCCGGATCGACCAGCATCTTCCCGCTCATTGCTTCGCGCCCGAGCAACATGCGATAGCCCATGCTGTCGCGGTTGGTCAGCGTGAGTTCAATATCCCAGTGATCATCACCCATATTGAAAGCGGTTTTGATGACATAGCGTTTTTCTGCAAAACCGCCGCTGTTTTTCACTGTGCGCCGGTCGTGTACCTTGGCTTCGCATCGCAATACCACAGAGCGGTCGTTTTGCAGCGGATGCACCTCAAAAGACACCCAGCGCACATCGTTGCGGGAAAACGGCTGAATATTCAGTGCATGCAGGGCTGAGGTTCTGGCACCTGAATCAACACGCGCCTTGATTGCCGGAACGCCCAGTTCCGGAAAGCCACACCATTCTTCGCATCCCGCGATGATGTGCGCACCTGTTTCCATGTTATTGATCCTGAGAAGAGTAATTACGTAATAAGTGGTGCTGCCGGCACCGAAAGGAGCGCAAGTCTTCCAGTTTCCGTTTTCAGTTGCAAGTGCTGCAACATTACCACCTTCGGTTCAGTGACAGTCCCGACCCGCCGCGTTAGCTCAGAAGCATTTTTACCGCGAATTCTTGCTAAAATAGCGCGCACGAATTCCTCCTCGAGATACTTCCTTGAACTATATCAGCACGCGCGGCGGCAGCGAATCACTCCCACTGGCCGAGCTTCTTACCCGTGGCACCGCCAGCAACGGCGGTCTGTTTGTGCCACAGCACTGGCCGGCGGTTTCCGATAATCTGCTGGAAGGGGAATACGCCGAGATCGCCACCCGGGTACTGCAGATGTTCGGCGGCGACAGCCTGCCGGACGGCCTGATCGAAAACGCCGTTAACACCGCAATGCAAAAATTCAGTGCGCCGGTAGGGCCACCGGTCAATCCGCTGGGTGACAACCTGTGGACACTGGAACTCATGCACGGCCCGACACTGGCCTTTAAAGATTTCGCCCTCGCACCACTGGCAGAAATAATCGACAGCAAACTCAAACACGACGGCAAACGTGCCACCGTTCTTTGCGCCACTTCAGGTGATACCGGAGCGGCAACCGTGTCGGCCTTTGCAAATCGCGAGCGCGTTAATGCGGTGGTGCTATTTCCGGACGGCGGTGTGTCAGAGTTTCAGCGTCTGCAGATGACCACCACCGGTGCCGACAACATTCTGCCACTGTGTGTCGATGGTGACTTTGATGACTGCCAGCGCATGGTTAAAAAACTCTATCAAACTGAAGCCGCCACGCGCTACGGCTATACAGCAGTGAACTCCATTAATATTGTCCGTATTCTTTTGCAGACTGCCTATTACCTGCGAACCAGCGGACTGATTAAAAAGTCCACCGGGCAGAGCAGCAACTACTTTGTACCTACCGGCAATTTTGGCAACGTATACGCGGCATACATTGCCAAGCAGCTGGGCGCACCCATCGACACACTGGTAGTCACTTCAAATGACAACGACGTTCTGCCGCGGTTTTTCGAAACCAGCCGCATGCAGGGCACACAAACAGTCAAAACTATCTCTCCGAGTATGGACATTCAGGTGTCGAGTAATTTCGAGCGATTGTTGTGGCACATCAAACAGAAAGATGCGAACGCTGTCGACCAGGCGCAACATGCACTCGAAACATCAGGCGGCTACGAGCTTACCGACACTGAAATGAGCCGGCTTGAATCAGACTTTAAGGCAGCACGCTGCACAGAAACGCAGGCATTAGCTGCAATTCAGAAGGTCTGGCAGCAACACAGCAAAATCATTTGCCCGCACACCGCCACGGCGTACCACGCAGTGGAAAACATGGCAGGTTCTATCGCCGGTCAGCATGTAATTGTCGAGACTGCACATCCGGCAAAATTTTCACCGGCAGTGGAACGCGCGATTGGACAGACACCAGAGGTGCCTGATCATGTGAAATCGCAGTTCGCTCAATCCGAACAATTCCAGCGTGTTGCCGTCGATGAAGTGCAGCAGGCCATAGATGCGCGTTTCGGCTAGACGCACAGTCACATGTATTTAAGAGTGTTCATAAAACAGGGGTGACACACACTTTCCGTTAAACAACAGATGCTTTCGGCCGATTTCTCATGAATAGTTGAGGTGCGGAGCCGGTTCATATGTGAACGACCGCACAGTTTCCAGGCTTTGGACGAGTAGCAGATGGTTTGCAAAAACTGCAGCGACAAGGTTGCAAAGCGTGCGAAAGTGCCCGCAGAAACCTCGTGCCCGCCGCAGCTGGAAGCGCTGGAACGGCGAATCCTTTATTCAGCCGACGTGTTCGGCGTCAATATGCCTGTCGACAGCCCGGACGACACTGCATCAGTGCTGGCCGGCCCGTTACAACCGCAACCGTTGCCGACACAATCTGCCACCGAGCTGGTATTCGTCGATACATCGATTCCTGAATTCGACACCATACTGGCCGACCTGCAAACACAGATCGCCAGCGGACGCGCACTTGAAGTAGTTGAAATCGCCACGACTGATGCCGGTCTCGACAAGGTGACGGAGACGCTGGATTCACATAGCCAGATCGAATCAATCCATATTATCTCCCATGGCAGCGACAGGGGCGTTGCCATGGGCTCGCAGTGGCTGAGTAATGATTCGATTACCGGGTTCGAGGCACAGCTTGGTGAATGGCAGCACAGCCTGACAAGCAGCGCAGACATTTTGCTGTACGGATGCAATCTCGCTTCATCCAGCGACGGGCAGGCACTACTAACAGCACTGGCCGCCACAACCGGTGCAGACATTTCTGCCAGCGACAACATCACCGGTCACGGCCACTTACGTGGTGACTGGAAGCTTGAATATGCCACCGGCTCTATCGAGTCGGAAATTATATTGTCCGAAGCGCTACAGTCACACTGGGAGCACAGCCTCGCTTTGGATCTACTGGCTGTTGACGATGACCTTGGCGACTCACCGGCCGACAGCACCATTTTGCTAAACAGTGACTCGGAACCGGACACCAATGTTGTTCTAAACGATCAATCCTCCGCACCAGTCATTAGATTAATTGATGTTTCGGGTGCCAGCAACGGCAATATATCACCTCATGCCGATGGACTGTTTACCTACGACCCTGACACCGGTTATACAGGTTCAGAAAGCCTGGATTACATAATTACAGACAGCGAAGAACCAATCCTCAGTCACTACAAGCTGGACGCCAGCGGAATTGCGGATGAAACCAACAGTTCCGCACCTGTCCCTAACGCCATCGCAAACGAACCGGCTTTTGGAACAGACAGTTATAACTTTGATGGCGTTGATGATTTTATCGAGCTGCCGGATATAAACTACTCACAGAACTTTACTCTCTCAATTGATTTCAGAATCGGTGATTTAAACAACAACAAACAGCACTTAATATCACACGGTGGCGGATACCAACAAAACTCGATTCAGGCATGGATCGAGGCGGGAAATCTGTATGTATCACTATCTGACTCTGTAGAAGCAACCGAAGATACAGCTCCGTTTCAATACGACATTAGCAGTTATAGCAATACCGGTGACTGGCATACCCTGCAAATTAACCACGCCCCTTACGATCCGGTTAGCGATACAGGTGCATTTACAATCTACATCGATGGTATCGATCAAAACGCCTACCCCGCAGGTCAGCGCGGTGGCGACTTTATAGATCCCTCCGGCAGCCTACTGGTCGGTGCCTACGGGGATGGTACGACACAATCAGATTTCCTGTTCTCACACGATGTAAAAGACCTCAGAATTTACAATGACGATGTGACACCCCTCGCTGTCAGCAGAGACATCGACTACGGCACAGCGACTGTTACTATTAATATCAAGGGCACCAATGAGAGTCCGGTATTCACAGGACTTGACGCCAGTGCAAACTTTATCGAAAACGGATCTCCGGTATTTCTCGATACCAACGCTACTGTGACAGACCCGGAACTTTCTACTGCCGCCAGCTACGCCGGGGCTTCACTCATTCTGGCTCGCAGTGGAGGTGCAAATGCTGAGGATCTATTCATTGGCTCTACTGCTCTTGCCCCACTCATAGAAGGTCAGCCACTCGAATACACGGATGCTACGTTAGGAACAGTTCAAATTGGTACTGTTACCAAAAACAGCAATGGCTCTCTTCAACTGGACTTCAATTCGCAAGCTACAGAAACCCTTGTTAATCTGACGTTACAAAACCTCGGCTACCTGAACGACAGTGAAACTCCGCCAGGCGTGGTTTCCATCGAATGGCAATTCTCAGATGGATACAGCGGTCCGGCAGAGTTTGGTGCTCCACAAACCGCAATCGGAAATTCTATTGTTAACATCACAGAAGTACCCGATGTTGACATCGACGTCGCAGCGGTCTCTGTAAATACCAATGAAGATAACGATTATTACTTTAATACTCTGATCTCGATAGACCACGACCAGGACCCAGCCTTATCCGTTGCGGTGTCTCTACAAGTAACAAACGGCGCATTGTCCGTCACACCGGGTACTTCCGTTACTAACAGCGGCAATTCAACCAGCACTATTTCACTCACCGGCACTCTTTCCGACATTAATGCAGTTCTACAGTCACTGATCTACACCCCGACTGCCGATTTCAATGGCACGGATAATCTTGTTATCACTGCATCGACAGGGACGCCGGCAGTTTCAAACACCGCTTCAGTGACATTGAATGTGCTACCGGTGAATGATTCCCCGATAATCAACAATGTTGGTGGCTATGAAACACATTTTATGAACGGTGCTCCAACGGTGATTGATGCGATTATTAGCATCAATGACCTGGAACTCGAATTAAGTGGTAACTTTGAAGGAACTACGCTATCACTAACAAGAGCCAATAGTGTTGATTATGCCCCGACACCACAGTTTGTCGCCAATCCGACCGATGTATTTTCATCGTCTGCACAGCCCGGCAATCTTGCAGAAGGCAGCTTTGTAAACGCTGGTAGTGAGGATTTCGGTACAGTAGTGAAAAACAGCGATGGATTACTGACCATCACCTTCAACAACAATGCAACTAAAAGTCGCATTGATATGTTAATGCAGTCTATTGAATATTCCAACTCAAGCTCATGGCCTCCGGACAGCAACAGCTGGCCACACGATGAAGCTTCGTTTAAATGGACATTCAGTGATGCCGGCACTAACAATGATGGTAGTTCGGACCCGACAAAAGCAATCGAGGCTTTGGCATTCAGTCATATTGATCTCAAGTCATCTGACAACCAACCAATTGCGATAGAAAACAACATTCTCACTTTAAACGTCGGCTCACCTGATATGGTGCTTGACAGGAGTCACTTGTTATACATTGATACTGATACGGTTGATAGCTCTCTTCGATACGTTATTACCGATATATCCAGCTCGGATATTTCTATCAGGAATAATGGCTCACTATTAAATGTTGGTGATGAGTTTACGCAGGCAGACGTTAATCTTGATCTAGTCACTATTGATACTTCAGCTAATTCAGCAAAATCTGAACATTTTGATTTCGTTGTTATCGGAAATAGTGACAATAACACCGGCAAATTCAACGTTCAGATTACAGACAACAAACCATCAGAACTATTAACAGGGTTGCGGTTAAATCTGGATGGAGGCAACGATGCGTTTCTGGGAGATACTAATCAGTTCACGTTTATGGACAACAATCCGAACACAGTCGGGTTTGACCAATTTACATTCGAGTTCAAATTTTCCGGGCTACAAAAAAACTCTTCCGGCCTTGAATCCACCTTATACTCCGGAATCTCCACAACTGGCTCAGGGCCTTATCCCGATCATTTTGAACGCCTGGTGATACAGCAGGTACCAGGGTCTGACGACGGCATACTACAGTGGTACACTGAAATTTTTAATCCATCAATAACCACTCCTGTAATTTCCGCGCCGATTCCAGATGTCTTCAAGGGGGGGATTCACTCGGTTGCGCTCACCTTCACAACGCTAGAGGCTGGTGAAATTCAGTTGTTTTATGATGGCAACCTTTTAACCGATCCTCCCGTAATAAACACCTTAAACGACGACTATGTCTGGGGTGGTAATTTCCCCAGAGTCTTCGGGCAACAATTGGTCGATGGCAGTGTGTTTTCCGGCCCAAACGACTTTGATGGATACATATTCGACTCCGGCAAGCATTTCTCCGGAACACTGCATGATATCCGAATCTGGAACACCGTCCGGACAGAATCAGAAATTAATGACGACAAACATGCGCGCTATGATGCATCGCCATCTGAAAAAGCAAACCTGATTGTCGACTGGCACATGCATGATCCGAACGGAAGCGAATCTGCATTTGAGATTATTGATGAAACAAAAATAGTAGGCGCAAACGGAGATGTACAACCCATTTTAAAAGTGGCGCATGTTACCGAAATCCCTGCTCACATATCTGATCCAGATTTCACAAAGTCTGTGCCTGCCGATGAACTTTTTATCAATGAAAATGATGATGCAGGCCTGGTGGTCGGATATGTCACACCTCAGGAACCTAATCCGAATAAAAACGGATATACATATGACATCATCCCGGAAGCAGGCAAACCGTCTCCATTTTCTATTAGCAATACGACTGGAGAAATCACCCTAACAGAGCCGGACAATCTACCAGTAGGTCTCGGTATTTACCCGCTGCGAATTTCAGTTGACGGTGGCGACTGGTCTGAGCGCGTCCCAATCCATATAGTTCAGGCCAATGACGCGCCGCTTATAAACATCGGCGTCAATAATCCGATTGATATTACCGAAGGTGATTTACCAGTTGTAGTCAATACAACAATATCGGTACAGGATAAAGAAATGGAGTCAACGGATTTTGAAGGCGCCGTAGTAACCATAGAACGCACCGATGCCACCGGCACGAATCCTGACCCTCAACCGCAGGATCAGTTCAGTTCCGACCTATTTGCAGTTGCGAGCCCTGTTTTTACTGTTGACCAAACCAGCTCCAGATTACAGATCACCTTCCATGCAGGCGCTACCAAGTCAGATATTGATAGCGTACTTGCTTCAATAGAATATCAGAATATTAGCGACGATCCGCAATCCAGTGTGGTACTGAAATGGACCGTATCTGACGGCAATACCGGCGATCAGGGTATCGGTGGTGCACTGACCGCTTCAGCACTCACAACGGTGAATATCACTCCGGTTAACGATGCACCGGTAATTAACGCTTTGCCAAGCCCTCTGTTAACAATTGACGAAGACGGGGTACTGGAATTTGTCGGCACCGATGTGATTACCTATGTTGACCCGGTTGACGGCTATATCGATGGCTTTACAGCTTCTAATATTCATAATGGCACGCTAACTTCAGTAACCGGGACCGGCCCGGGTGACCCGGACAAGCTTGTCTGGACACCACCACCCGATACTTACGGTCTGATAAAGGCATTTGATATCAGACCGGAAGATGAGTTCGGTTTAGCGTCCAATAACGCAGAAACGGTTTATATTCAGGTTAACCCGGTCAGCGACGAACCCGCTGGCACAGACCGGATAATCGCCATTCTTGAAGATACACCCTATACATTTGAGTTGAACGATTTCGGCTTCACTGATGCAGACGGGGACAACTTCACTCACGTAAAATTCGGCACTATCAGCAATGGTTCACTAACAATTGACGGCAACGCTGTTGTCACCCCGACCACTATTCCTGTCGATGATATCACCACCTCAAGACTCGGCTTCACCCCGAATGCGAACCTGCCCACTCAAAATGCCAGCATTGAGTTTCAGGTTATAGATGATGGTATCAATACAACAGACAGCACCGTAAACACGATACTCTTTAATATCACAGAGGTAAATGACCCACCTTCGTCGGCAGATAACACAGTAAGCACAGCTGAAGATGCAACGCTTTCTTTTACCGTATCTGACTTCCTGTTTGCTGATGCGTCAGATGTTAATGCCGCCAAACCAACAGGTGACAGCCCGTACGGCATTATTGTAGAAACACTTCCTGCCAGCGGCACAATGAAGCTGGGTGAAATTCCATTGTATGCCGGCGATGAGGTGCTATTCACGGAAATAGACTCTCTGCTGACTTTCAAACCTGCCTCTAACGACACAACACCTGTTTTTATCGAATTCAAAGTACGAGATAACGGCGGTATATCACATGGGGGACTGGATTCTTCGTTACTTCCCTACAGATTAAATATCAATGTCAATCCGGTAAATGACAGACCGTTCGGCTCAGACAACACAGTACCTGTCAGAGAGGGAGATACTTACACATTTACCAAATCAGACTTTGGCTTCAGCGATCCAATTGATTCCGACGAGTTTTTGAATGTTTATCTCCAGACATTGCCATCCGACGGGGTGATAAAGCTCGGCACAGTGGCCGTGACAACTGCAACGCCTATTTCTGCGTTCGACATAGGCAGCGGCGCGCTCACCTACCACCCGCCGACTCACACAGAAGGTAACGTCAACACATTTTTTGATTTTCTTGTCGAAGACGACGGTGGCGGGATCGCCACCAGCGAATCAGTTAACACATTTATCATCATCAACGAAGGGGTAAATCAACCACCTGTACTAAGCAGCACTATATCCGTCAATGCCACCGAAGACGTACCATATAGCTTTAACGCATCTGACTTTCCTTATACAGACGCGGAAAACCACGCGCTAACCGATATGCTAATCGAAGCACTACCGACTTCCGGCAAGCTGCAGTTAAATAACGTTGACATCGATACCGTATCAACGATTACAGTCTCCGACATTAACAACCTTCGGTACATTCCGGCGCTAAACGTATACGGCACACCGGCGGATAGTTTTCAAATAAAACTCCAGGATTCCGGAGACACGATGAACGGTGGTGATGACACCTCAATACTCACAACCGTAAATATCAATATAGCCGGTAGCAACGACGCACCGCAATTGTCAGGAATTGAAACAAACCAGGCAGCATTCAGCGCCGCAGCAACCTCTATTACCGACAACCTTACGGTATTAGATATCGACAGCGGCAATCTTGAAGCCGCAACTGTGACAATTTCCGCAAACTACATCATCGGTGAAGACTTACTCACCTATACACCAAAGCCGGGCATTACCGGCACCTGGGATGCCCCGACCGGCCGCCTTACGTTTACCGGTTCGGTATCTGTAGCTGACTATCAGACAATTCTGCGCTCAGTTAACTACACCAATGCAAGCGCAGATCCCTCGGAACAGCTTCGCACCATCAGCATTACGGTAAATGACGGAGAGTTCGACAGTAATATCGCCTCCCGTGATATCGACGTCACCAATATCAATGATGGACCGCAACTGCTCCTTATGGAGAGCACGCCGATCACGTATACCGAAGGGGCTGCTCCGGCCGTTATCACTGATCTGTTATCAATTACCGACCCTGACGATACACACATTGATTCTGCGACGGTGCAAATTATTGGCAATCACATCGCATCCGAAGACCTGCTGTCGTTCAATCCACAGCCGGGTATTACCGGTAATTACAGCAGCACTAGCGGTATCCTTACGTTTACCGGAAGCCAGTCCCTCGGCAGCTACAAATCGCTACTGAACTCTGTTACCTATCAAAACACCAGCGACAATCCATCGGTGTTAGCAAGGAACATCGGGTTTATTGTTAATGACGGAGAAGCGGACAGCAATATCGCCTCACGCACAGTTCTTATTGATGCAGTCAATGATGCACCATTCTTATCAACCATTGAAGGCAGCAACGCAAGCTTTACCGAAGATTCAGCACCAATTACAGTTACTGCTAATCTGTCTACAGGCGATAACGACAACACACAGCTCAGTTCAGCGAACGTGGCCATTACCGGCAATTTCAACGCCGCTGAAGACTCACTGTTATTCAGCGATCAAAATGGCATAAGCGGAAGCTACGACAACGCGACCGGCGTGCTGTCACTGACCGGTCCGGCTACCCTGATCGATTATCAGAACGCATTGCGATCGGTAACGTATGAAAACAGCAGTGCCGAACCAACGTTGTCTGCGCGCACCGTGAGCTTTGAAATCAATGACGGAAGCCTCGATAGCGCGATACTTTCAAGAAACATCGATATTATCGCCGTCAATGACGCGCCCGTCATTTCGCTGATTGAATCAGCTCCGGTCAGTTACGTCGAAAACGACGCACCGGTTAACATTACCAATATGCCGACACTGGGTGATATCGACAATACAGACCTGCAGTCGGCAACGATCAAAATCACCAGTAATTATGTCGCCACTGAAGACCAGCTGAGCTTTACAGACCAGGCTGGAATTACGGGTACCTACTTAACAACCAGCGGAGAACTGGTGCTGACCGGTACAGCGGGCATTGCCGACTACCAGACGGCGCTGCGCAGCATCACCTACGAAAACACTTCTTCTAACCCGTCTACCGCCACCAGAGCGCTCGAAATATCAGTAAACGATGGCGACAGTAACAGCAACATTGCCACCAGAGACCTGCATATCACTGCAGTCAACAACACCCCGGTACTTTCGACCATTGAAGGGAATAACGCAGTATTCACAGAAGGTGCAGCCCCGATTCAGATCACCGGCAATCTCTCAATAGACGATGCCGACGATACGCAGATAGACTCGGCTGAAGTGATAATTTCGAGTGGATACATCGCCGGTGAGGACACACTTGAATTTACTGATCAAAACGGGATAACAGGCACTTTTGATGGAGTCACAGGCAGGATTTCATTAGTCGGCCAGGCAGATATCGCAGATTATGTAACCGCAATCCGCTCCGTCACTTACGGAAATAACAGTGAAAACCCATCTACATTGCCGCGTCTTGTCAGCTTTACTGTCAACGACGGAGACGCCGACAGCAACACGCTTTCACGCGGTATTGACATCGTTTCTGTCAATGACGCTCCAGCACTTACTGCCATAGAGAGCAGCCCGGTCAGCTTTAGCGAAGGCGAACTGCCCACGGCTATAACAGCAGCACTGGAAGTCGATGACATTGACAGTAGTAACATACAATCAGCAAGCCTGAGCATAAGCAGTAACTACGTGCCGGGGGAGGACTTTCTTACCTTTGTTGATCAGTCCGGTATCACCGGAAACTTCAACACATCGGTCGGACTGTTGTCTCTAACCGGTACCGCCAGTCTGGCGGATTATCAAAGTGCGCTGCGATCCGTAACTTATCACAACACCAGCGATAACCCTGCGTCACTGGTAAAGACAGTCAACATTGTAGTTAACGACGGTTCGGCACCTAGTAATGTGCCGGCAAGAAATATCGTTATCAACGCACAGAACGATGCACCGGTGCTGCTCGACATAGAAACCGACCCCGCACAGTACACTGAAAACGATACTCCACTAACAGTTACAGATAATCTGTCAATCAAAGATGTCGACGACACACATATCAGCTCTGCTGCCGTGACGATTACCGGTAATTTCATTGCCACAGAAGATGTGCTGGTATTTACCGATCAGTCCGGCATTAGCGGCAACTTTGACAACACCACCGGAAGACTCAGTCTCAGCGGTGTCGCTGCAATCAGCGTTTATCAAAATGCCCTGCGATCAGTCAGTTACCACAACACAGATGACAACCCGTCGCCGCTGACCCGAACCATCGAATTTGCGGTCAATGACGGGGATTCGGAAAGTGCCGTTGCTTCGCGGGAGATAAACCTGATACCTGCGAACGATGCACCTGTCATTCTAAATTTGGAAAGCGCTGCACTGAGTTACAACGAAAGCAGCCCGCCACTGGCAATTAGTAACACGCTACAGCTGGCAGACATCGACGACACACATATCGAATCGGCTGTGGTTAAATTCAGTAGTGGATATGTCGCAGGTGAAGATTGGCTGGTGTTCAGTGATCAGCCCGGAATTACCGGCAGCTTTTCCAGCACCACCGGTAGCCTGACGCTAACCGGCACTGCAGCGCTGACAGACTACGAAGCGGCAATCAGATCCGTGCAATATCAAAACACTTCGCAGAATCCTTCCGCAGCTGCACGCTCTGTAGAAATTTCTATTAACGATGGACAAATTAGCAGCCTGGCAGTAACTCGTGACCTCGCCATACAGCCAGTTAACAACACGCCACAAATTTCAGGTATCGAAGCAAACCCTGCAAGCTTCACAGAGAGCGCATCACCTTCAGCGATCACCGACAACATCACAATTGCCGATGTAGACAACAGCCAGCTCAGTAGAGCACGCATTGCAATTGCAAATAACTTTGAAGCCGGTGAAGACAAGCTGCTATTCAGTAACACAGCCAGTATTTCCGGCAGCTACGATTCTGCCACCGGCATTCTGGAACTTTCCGGGACAGCCGGCATTGCGGAATATGAGACAGCACTGAGAAGTGTTGCGTACAGCAACAGCAGCGCTGATCCGTCTACAGCGACAAGAACCATTGCCATCACTGTCGACGACGGTGTTAGTACCAGCAATGCTGTGACACGACAGATGCGGGTTCAGCAGATAAACAACAATCCCGCACTGTCCTCTATTGAGGCAGTCGCCGCAAGCTACACAGAAAATTCATCACCTGTTGCCGTTACCGGTAACCTGCAAATACAGGATGCAGACAACACTCAAATACAATCTGCAACAATAGCTGTCACCGGTAACTACGAAGCAGCACACGATGTTCTGGGGTTTAACAGTCAATACGGAATAACCGGAGCATTCGATCCGGCAACCGGTGTATTGAATCTGAGCGGAACAGCCAGTATTGGCGATTACATCAGCGCTATACACTTAGTAACGTTCAGCAATACCAGTGAAAATCCGTCCAATGCACCAAGAGACATCATTTTTTCAGTTTCTGATGGCACGAAGAACAGCAATACACTGACTCGCCAGCTCATCGTTAACACGGTTAACGATGCTCCGGCCGGATCGGACAACGCTACAACAGTATTGGAAGGTTCAACTCGCACATTCACTCCAACTGACTTCGGCTACTCCGACAGCGCAGAAAATCATCAGTTTTCTGCACTGCATATTGTGACCATTCCCGATCAGGGCACACTGCAAATCACCGGAAACGACGTCAGTGCGGGCG
>CAYZVB010000048.1:9575-21267 GCA_964481315.1 uncultured Granulosicoccaceae bacterium | reverse complement strand
GGTATTGATTTCGGTGTTGTTCATACCGGCGGCAAGCACTTTAAGCAGCACGTCCCCGGACCCAATCTCCGGTACCGGAACATCTTTGTAGTGCAGTTTGTCATAACCGCCATTGCCCACAGTAACAACGGCCTTCATCAATCGCTGGCCGGGTTTAGTATCAAACCGTGAGGGACTTGTTCGTGTCAGGCAGGAAATATCGTTCATCGAATATCTAAGCGGCGCGACCAATCCCGATTATTGCACAAATGATTATTATTCACCCTGCATCGAATTGAACTACGCAACCTCGCAGAAGAACGTTATTTAAAGGTTACGACAAACCATAACGCAACAGGATTACCGCGAGGCTCTAACCTAAAGTTGATCGGCTACGTTGCTAGCGGTAACTAACTACTGAATTTCACGCAGCCCTGACACAAAAGCCGTCAGGCTGGATTTAGGCAGAAACACCAAAGGCTTGTCAGTCGACTTACATACTTTCTTGGCGCGCAACATCGCGCTGTGACTCACCTGCTCTACCGGACACAACACCGCATCGGCCTGCTTGATCATGTTATCGATGCGGGAAATGTTCGATTCAACACCGCCATCGTGATGCAGAAAATCACCGTTGTTGGCCTCAACATAGGCTTTAAAGTGTTTACACTGCGATGGCATGCCACCAAGCAACAACAGGCATTTACCACTGAGAGACTTATCGCACTGCTCAGACGGCAGCTCAGTTTTACGGGTGAGATACTCGATAAGGTTTTCAAGTTTCTCATTATCTTCGCGAAGCTGTATGAATTCATCCGACTTTCGATCGACCATTGTCTCTGCACAATCAAGCTTCACACGTGTCTCACGCAGTTCGGCGTTAGTTTCACGCAATGCCGACTTCACGATCTCGTGATCCCTTTGATTGATGGTGTCCAAATGCGAAGCCAATGCCGACTGGTTCAATTGCTGACGCAGTTCAGCGTTGAGTTTTTCCAGGTGCTGAACTTTGCGCTGTCCATCCTCAATTTTCTGTGTCATGGACAATTGCTGCGATCTGATTTTCGTTTCAAGCGCTTCGATCTGGTGGCGTGCTGCAGGAAGTGCTTCTGCCTGTTTGTGCACCGAAGAGCCAGTCAGATGCGACAACATGTGCACCTCACCGTAGATAGTAGAAATCAAATCACTGGTGCAGTCCGGATGAGTCACCACCGCCCATAGGGTTCCGGCAACTCTGCCGGCGTCGCGGAGCACTTTCCAGTGCTCTGTCAGTGTACTTTCGGTTTGCCTTCCGCGCAGGCGGGTGACGTCGACTTTGAACCTGGTATCGAGCATTTTTTGAGCACGCCGTGCTATTTCGCTGTCCGCATGCGAGCTCTGCCCCACCACAAAACGGTGAAGGTCGTAGTCAGACTTTCCCTGCACCGGGTAGCCTGCTTTTTTACAAATACTCTTGACCTCTGAAAGTTTCAGGCAGGTACCAATAATCAGGCAGTGACAACTGCCGTGCAACTGCCACAACTTTCGCCGGGTATTGCTTTCCTTACTGACAACAAACGGTTGTACATTTTTTAGCGGTATTGTCGGGTAATCCATGCTCATCTGCCATGCGCCAGTAGTATTGTCGACTTGATAATGAGAATTATTCGCATTACCAGTCTATTGTAGAGTAATTTACTAGGTTATTTCAACCTGCAATATTTAGCGGCGGCTGACAGACCACCAATAAAGACAGGGCAAATTCGATGTCTACTGCAACCTCAGAGCGCCGGCATAAAGCTGCAGCCGCGTCCGTCGATCAAGATCTAAAAATATCAATTCCCGCGGCATTGCTGCAGACCCTGCTGTCAGACAACGCCGTCAAGCCATGCCAAATCAGATGCCTTAACCAGCATACCGCGTCCTGTCTAAAAGAGATGTGTATGAGCTGCTGCGTAAACAATATGTTTGAGTGCACACAAGGTATGCTGCCTGACGGCATTCCCGTCACATCACCGTGTACAATTGGTTGTCCCACTGAAACGAAACGTAATTCAGACAGACCTGACGTCGTCCATACGGGTTAGATAACTCAGCCCAACGAGCAATACAGCAACCCCGCAAACGCCGGACATCAACCAGTAAAGGTGCATGCCGGCAACGTCATGCAGGTGACCGGCAATGTAGGTCATTGTTGCCATCAGCGCTGTTGCAACTGTCGCTGCGAATCCCTGACCACGAGCAGCGTTTGCTTCACCTACCCGCTGGGCTATAAAAGAAGCGGTGGCAAGAAAGGTTAAACCGAACGTCATGGCATGCATCAGCTGCGCGGTATACACCAGCCATAATGGTGGCGACATCGCGAGGATCGCCCAGCGCAGTATGCCGCAGGCGGCAGCAATCAACAGACAACCCCGTGCGGAAAGGTTTCGTGTCAGCGACTTAAACCGCCACATTAAAATAACCTCGGCAACCACGCCGATGGCAATCAACAGACTGCCGGTAGTCTCCGACAACCCCTGCAGCTGAGTCCAAAGCAAAATACCAAACGTGTACACCACAGCATGCGATGCCTGAATCAACGCCGAGGCGACTATAGTGAGCACCACACCTGGCTGATAAAGCGCACTGCTTTTAACCACACTCTGCCGCGCCGAACTTTCAGACTCCGAACGACCACTGACGGGCAGCAGACAGGACATCCACAGGCGAAGAAAATTACCCAGACACAATATAGGTATAAAGGCGATCATTCCTGCAATGTCATACACATAACCGCTGACAGCAAGTGCCACCGCAAAACCCACCGACCCGAACACCCGCACGCGTGCAAAATCAGAGTTACGCTGATGAGTAATACTCAATGCAGCAGCATCGGTAACCGGCACTTTGGCAAACATCAGAATGCCGGTAAAAGTCCACACCACCAGTATGACTAACGGATCGAGCGGCTGAAATAACACCAGCTGCGCCGCCAGTATCAACACGTTGCAGATAATAATTGCAGTACGACGCTCGCGCAGTGAATCAGCCCAGCGCCCAATCGGCACCGTCGTTAAAATCATGACCAGTGAAGGTGCTGCGGCAATAATACCGATCATGTGCGCATCGACACCCTGACTATCCAGCCACACAGCAAAGAAGGGTGCGATAGAACCGATCGATGCGAATAGTGCGGCGTAGTAAGCAGAGAAACGCCACTCAGGGCTTAGGATCATTCGGTTTGCGCACTTCTTGAGGTTGTTGCCAAGAATATCAGTGTCAGCAAAATCGGATGTAAAAACACCACTCGCCGCAAACACCGTACTACTGCTGTTGACAACAAATTGTACACCGCACAAACGACTAACGTTGCTGTTTACCGGATAGTAAACTCAAAATAAAAAAGTAAAAAAAAAGGCCCGCAAAGCGGGCCCTGGATCAATAACACCACACTGGCAGTTACCGGTCGTGTTGCTCTGCACCGTGACGGATAAGCATTTGTAAAGGAACACCATCGCCAATACTTTTAACCGTTCGTTTGGCGCTGACCGGTGAGTTAAAGCGACTAGAGCACCAGCCCTCTCCTTCACGCAATGGAATTACCTGCCCCAGCTCAGACGCATAAAACCGGTCGATATCTACAGAGGGAAGAATACGCTCGACAACAAACCTGCCCCGGGGTGAAACCAGATCAGCCGCCAGTCGGTTACGCTCCCCCCAGGCCACCACGTAGTCATCACACGAAGGATCTTCTACTGCAGGCAGATTAGCAAAACCGACATGCGCCTCAGCATCGAAGTGATACTTCATCATGAACGCCTCAAACATTTCTGCAACGTCTTCTCTGGTGGTGGCGTATGAGTAGAATGACACTTTACCTTCAGCAGCCATTTGCGCGCCGACAAAGTCTGCCTGCAAGGTGCTCTGATAATCAGTGGCTTCATCATCAAAGAAAAACACACCACCCAAACCGTAAAGAAAAGACTGCCCTGCAGTCAGTGCTTCCTGCTCATACAATAACCGCGACACGCGACTGTCTTCCAGTACATCGGCTGCATTGCCCGGTGTCATTTCTGCTGTTAACTCACCGAAACGCGTCGGCTGCACATAGTCGTTGGCATGAGCCAGTTCGTGATAAAGCAGTGATACCAGTGAAAGTTCGATGTCGTCAGCAGTACGCTCTGAATCACTGGTGAGAGACCAGTAGTACCATGCGTACTCTTCACCAACAGTAAAACGCGACAACCAGTCAAACTGTAACGCCGAGCCAAATGCAGACCGCGGGTCATCGTTGGTGGCAATGGTTCTTTTCTCAGCAACACTTAACCACAGGTGACGCGGGTCAAGCCTGACCCGCCCTCTGCTGGGACTGAAGCTCGACGGCCGCACTTCACTACCTATCACCACCATGGTAACCGGTTTAAAGAGCTGCAACAGATCTGCAGGCAGCCGGCGCAGCATTTCTTCAAAACGAACGCCCATCCAGTCGTGCGTCACGACCACGCGTTCCATCACATTGTCGACGGTCGGTGCGCTGTATTGTTGCCCGAGATAAGGAAGCTGCCCCAGTGTACAGGGTGTTTCAAAGGAAACCAGAGCACACTGCGCCAGTACCGAAGAATACTGACCACTCTGAACATACGGGCGGATTTCATTGGTCGAAATAATGCGCTGCTGATCTGCAGGGATCACCTCACCTACCTGAACAACCTCAGGCTCCTGCACATCGACAACAGGCCCTGAATCTCCAGATTCATCATCGACCGGCTCAACCTCAGGGTCGTTAGCACAACCTACAGCCAATGAAAGAACGGTCACCGCGGACAACCATCGAACATGTCTCAAAACACCACTACTTCGCACAACTCACCCCTGAAAAATGCCAAAATTCGTCATGACATATTAACCAAACCGGGACACCTGTCAAACAACCTCTGCGCACATTTTGACTTGATCGATAGTCAGCCTGAAGACTTTGGGAACCACGCCATAAGTCTGCCTACAACGATCCATGGCCGGTTGAGCCTGCAGCGCCATTACTCAAAGCCATAAACCGTTCGAGGTGGTAGTCAACATCGCCAAACCGATGATCTGCCATTATTATCCGCCGCACAAAACTACCAAGCCGATACTCGTCAGTCATGCCAATGCCGCCATGCAATTGAATTGATTCTTCGGCAATTAATTTACCGGTGCGCCCAACTAAGTTTTTGGCCGCACTGACATGCAGGTCACGCACGGCTGGTTCAGACTCAAGATGACCAGCAGCGAGAATAACCGCCGAACGTGCCTGCTCAAGCTCGATAAGCATATCAGCAACCCGATGTGACAATGCCTGAAAAGTGGCCAGCGGCCGGCCGAACTGCTGACGCGTTGCCAGGTAGTCAGTGGTCATTGCCATAACCGTTTCCATTGCCCCCAGCGTATCAGCACATTGCGCCACCATCGCCGCCGCTGCAGCGTGCTCTATGGCTGGCAGTGCATCGACTGACAGACAATCACCAGCGTTTACCACTACATTTTGCAATGTTATATCTGCTGCAAAGCCACCACTGATAACTTCATACGAATACAGGCTGAGCCCGTCAGTGTTGGCAGGTAACAGGTACAATGCAATACCGGCTTTGTCATCAGCAGCACCTTCTACACGAGCAGACACTAAAAAGTATTCTGCATTATCTGCATTCACCACCACAGACTTCTGCCCATTAAGCACAGTCTGACCAGACTGTTGTGTACTGCTTGTTTCAACATAACCCAGCTCATAGCGCGATGCCGGTTCTGCATGAGCAAACGCCAGTTGTACCTGACCTTCCACCACCCGGCC
The DNA here is from genome assembly GCA_964481315.1 of uncultured Granulosicoccaceae bacterium. Taxonomy (GTDB): domain Bacteria; phylum Pseudomonadota; class Gammaproteobacteria; order Granulosicoccales; family Granulosicoccaceae. The sequence goes on along the minus strand of CAYZVB010000048.1, from coordinate 15,500 downwards.
TAACAGATCGCTTTGTATTTCAGCTGCAAGCAAAGCCACCAGCCAGCCACACGTAAGCGTTGAGTCAAGCACGGGGGCTACAACCCCGGCGCGTCCGAGTTCTTTAAACACCACGGCAATGTCGATACCCTTGCCACCCAGACCGCCATACTGCTCAGTAAACAGCGCTGCAAAAACGCCCTGTTGTTCAAACTGTGCCCAGACATTATTTTGCGAAGTGTCGAACATACGTCGCAGTGTGTCCTGCAGCATGCGCTGTTCATCGGTCAGTTCAAAGTTCATCGGCCGCCACCAAATGCAGTTTTTGCAATGATCTGGCGCTGAATTTCATTTGACCCGCCATAGATAGATAACTTGCGATTATTAAAGTACTGCAGACTGACCCGACCATTTCGAATCGGTTCGGGGATTTGTGTTGAGTCTTCCAGCACTTCAGAAGCAAATGCCACCGCCTGCGGACCAACAGCGCGACGCATCAGATCATTGATGGCCTGTCGAATCACCGTCCCTTTTACTTTAAGCATCGAACTTTCGACACCGGGAGCCTGACCGGCTGAAGCCTGTGACAATACTCTGAGGTTGGTCGTTGCCATCGCCATTAAGTCAATTTCAATCTCTGCCAGTCTGGCGGCAAACAACGGGCTTTCGATTAAAGGTTTGCCACCGATATGTTCGCTGCGTGCAATGCGTTTAACAGATGCCAGCCCGGCCCTCGCAAACCCGACGCCGGCAATATTGGTACGTTCGTGGGTTAATAGATACTTGGCGTAGGTCCAGCCCTTGTTTTCTTCTCCCACCAGGTTTTCAACCGGCACTTTTACATCAGTAAACCACACTTCGTTTACTTCAGACGAACCATCAATCAACACAATCGGTTTTACTTCAATTCCCGGGGACTGCATATCAATCAGTAAAAAAGAGATCCCTTCCTGCGCTTTAACTTCTGTATCAGTGCGTACCAGACAGAAAATCATATTGGCGTGTTGACCCAGAGTGGTCCAGGTTTTCTGACCGTTTACAACATAGTGATCGCCATGTCGTACCGCTCTGGTTGAAAGCGCTGCAAGGTCAGATCCGGCCCCGGGTTCCGAGTAACCCTGACACCACCAGTCATCACCATTAAGTATGCGTGGCAGCCAGTAGTCCTGTTGCTGCGATGAACCAAACTTCTGCAACACAGGCCCTAACATGGTCAGTCCGAAAGGCACCACCCGCGGTGCATTAGCCAGCGCGCACTCTTCTTCAAAGATATGCCGCTGCACTGCATTCCAGCCAGCGCCGCCAAATTGCACAGGCCAGTTTGGTGCAAGCCAGCCGCGGGCATTGAGCATGGCATGCCAGTTTTCGTAGTCAGATTTTTCAAGCGGTAACGAAAGACTGACCTTTTCAGCCAGTGCATCAGTGATTGAGTCACTAAGAAACGCCCTGACCTCGTCACGAAAAACCAGGTCATCTTCACTGTAGTTCAGTTGCATAGTTACCGGTCCGGTATACGTTTAAAGATATCGCTTCACAGTATGTGAGTATACAAAGCTGCCCGCATTCATTTTATGCTACTGCGGGTAAGAGATAATGGACAGATAGTGCGCCGGCAGTTTGATCAGTTGTTCAGGCCCGTGCGGTGCATCGGCATCAAAGATTAAACTGTCTCCCGCCTCAAGACGATAAATATCATCGCCGTGCCGGTAGTCGACAACGCCCTTTATCATATACAGAAACTCAGTCCCTTCATGTTGAAACGTTGGAAACACGTCCGACTCAGCCTGCAGTTTAATCAGATAGGGCTCAACTGTGACACCGCTTGAATTATTCACTATATGTCCCAGCAACTGATACTGATGCCCGGCACGCGTGCCAACACGCTCCACCGACAGACCATCACCGGCTTTCACATGCATTACGCCACGCATCTCTTCAAAACCTTTAAAGAACGCGGTAATCGGTACCCGCAGTGCATTGGCGACATTCTGCAGTGTGGTTAGCGACGCCGAGGTGGTACCGTTTTCAAGCTTCGATAACATACCGACAGAAAGCTCAGTCTGCGCTGCCAGCTCTGCAATGGTAATTGACGGGCTCTTGCGCAGGTGCCGCACCTCGCGGCCTATCGCAAGCTCGAGACTTTTCTCTTTGCGGCGTTCCGTCGCATGCGGGTCCTGCGTCAGCTTTGGCCTGGGAGTAGTCGCCATTTGTCCGTTCATTTGTCACACGTCGGTAATCGAGTATACCGGTATTCAATGCATTTTTTCACTGACAGGAATATTTTATTCACATTATTGAAATAGCGCTCTGCAGGTGATAGTTTTGGCCGACTACAGCACGCGGAGAGCTCAGGCATGTGTGGAATTGTTGGATTATTTTTAAAAGATCAGTCGCTGCAACCGCAGCTTGGCAGTCTGCTGTCGGGCATGTTGATCACCATGACCGATCGGGGCCCTGACAGCGCCGGCGTTGCCGTGTATAGCGCTGAAGAAAACAACACACTGAAAGTCACCCTGCAGTCCCTCGACCCGCAAAACGAATTTGCCGATCTACAGGAAGTGTTAAGCAGCGAGCTCAACTGCACCATCCCGGTACAGGTTGTCGACACGCACTCCATTGCGCGAGTCCCTGCAGATCAAATCGACAACTTTTCTGCCGCAATGCAAAAACTGAAACCGTCGCTGCGTGTGATGAGCACCGGCAAATCGGTAGAGATTTATAAAGAAGTCGGGCTGCCTGAACAAGTGATTGAACGGTTTGCTATTAACACGCAGTCCGGCAGCCACGGTATCGGCCATACACGCATGGCCACGGAATCTGCGGTTACCACACTCGGCGCACACCCTTTCTCCACCGGTTACGATCAGTGTCTGGTGCACAATGGATCATTGTCCAACCACAACATCAAACGGCGCGAGCTGATTCACGAGGGATTGTCATTCGAAACTGAAAATGACACCGAAGTCGCTGCCGCCTACTTAACCCACAAACTGAATCAGGGTTGCAGCCTCGGTGAAGCGCTCGAAGCAGGCATTGACGATCTCGACGGTTTTTACACATTTGTGGTGGGCACACAAAACGGCTTTGGTGTGTTGCGTGATCCGATAGCCTGTAAGCCCGCAGTGCTTGCAGAGACCGATCAGTACGTCGCCTTTGGCAGTGAATACAGAGCCCTGGTTAACCTGCCCGACATACAGTCCGCAAAGGTCTGGGAACCTGAACCTGCCACCGTTTACTTCTGGGAGCACTAACATGCAGATTGACATCACTGAAGGCGGCATTCGCAACCTGAATGAAAAACTACATGCAGAGCCCGCCGATGCTGCAACGCACTGGGAAGTCAACAACCCCAACGGCGCACATGCCATTGCGGTCGGACTTAAAGCCCCGCTAACCGTATCTATTAACGGTTCCACCGGCTACTACTGCGCAGGCATGAATAAAAATGCCCACGTTGAAGTGCATGGTTCTGTCGGCCCCGGTGCCGCAGAAAACATGATGTCGGGCAGCTTAACCGTCCATGGCGATGCCAGTCAGTACGCCGGTGCCAGTGGCCACGGCGGTCTGCTGAACATCAAAGGCAATGCCTCATCGCGCTGTGGCATTTCAATGAAAGGCATCGATATTGTCGTGCATGGCAACATCGGACACATGTCTGCCTTTATGGCACAGTCCGGTAACCTGGTGGTACTGGGTGATGCCGGTGATGCCCTTGGCGACTCACTTTACGAAGCGCGCCTGTTTGTCAGGGGTAACGTCAAAAGCCTGGGTGCAGACTGTGTTGAAAAGCCTATGCGGGACGAACACTTGAAAGCACTCACAGAGCTGCTTGAAAAATCCGGCGCGAATGCAAGCGCAGACCAGTTTAAACGCTACGGCTCAGCCCGCGAGCTCTATCACTTTAATATCGATAACGCATCGGCCTACTGATAACTGACCAAGCCAGTCATTGCCGAACACACACAGATTGATCAGGTAGAAGCCATGGATAAAACACCGCACACCACCCCGCGCCAGTCATCAACTTTTGATGACTATACGTTGTCTGAAATTCGCAGAGCCGCTGCCACCGGCATATACGACATACGCGGCGGTGGCGCTAAACGAAAGTTACCACACTTTGATGACTTGTTGTTTCTGGGTGCGTCAATGTCACGCTATCCGCTGGAAGGTTATCGTGAAAAGTGCACCACCAGCGTACAACTCGGTACACGCTACGCTAAAAAGCCCATTACACTCGACATTCCTATCACTATTGCAGGCATGAGTTTCGGCTCGCTTTCCGGCCCTGCCAAAGAGTCACTCGGGCGCGGCGCTTCAATGGCAGGCACCAGCACCACTACCGGTGACGGCGGCATGACCGAAGAAGAACGCGGGCATTCAAAAACACTGGTATATCAGTATCTGCCATCGCGCTACGGCATGAACCCCGATGATCTGCGACGCGCCGATGCAGTAGAAATGGTGGTTGGTCAGGGTGCCAAGCCCGGTGGTGGCGGCATGCTGCTGGGGCAGAAAATATCAGATCGCGTCGCTTCCATGCGAAACCTGCCACCGGGTATTGATCAGCGTTCAGCCTGTCGTCACCCTGACTGGACAGGCCCCGATGATCTTGAAATTAAAATACTCGAGCTTCGTGAGATAACCGACTGGCAGATACCTGTGTTTGTTAAAGTCGGTGGTGCAAGGCCCTACTACGACGTTGCACTGGCGGTTAAATCCGGCGCCGATGTTATCGTACTCGATGGTATGCAGGGCGGTACGGCTGCAACACAGGAAGTATTTATAGAACACGTTGGGCAACCTACCCTTGCCTGCATAAGACCTGCCGTTCAGGCGCTGCAGGACTTAGGCATGCATCGTAAAGTACAACTGATTATCTCCGGTGGCATACGCAACGGTGCAGATGTTGCCAAAGCGCTGGCTCTTGGTGCAGATGCGGTTTCCATCGGCACTGCAGCACTGGTTGCGATTGGTGACAATGACCCGCGCTGGGCAGAAGAATATGAAGCACTAGGCAGTGCAGCCGGGTGTTACGATGACTGGCACGAAGGTCAGGACCCGGCAGGTATAACCACGCAAGACCCTGAGCTGATGAAACGGCTCGACCCGGAAATAGCCGGTCGCAGACTCGCCAACTACCTCAATGTACTAACCCTTGAAGCACAAACCATTGCTCGTGCCTGCGGCAAAAACAATATACACAATCTGGAGCCTGAAGACTTGTGCGCTCTGACAGTTGAAGCTGCCGCAATGGCTGGTGTGCCGCTGGCAGGTACACAATGGATACCGGGCCAGCAGCCCTATTAGAAACGGTTTATATCGATCACCGTTCATACGTCAAACTATACCTGAAGAACCGGCAGCGACTTCCGGTCGCTGCTCGGCCACTCCCTGACGGTAACCTGAATTACGGTAAGCTACAATCGGGTCCACTGCCGCTCCTTTTTGCAGCCGTGCCATGGCAAGTATTGGTTCAACGTCGGTTCTGAATGCGGCTTTTAATACCTGCGCTGCCATTAACGCGTCGTTAGCCTCCTGAAATTCAGAAAGCGCCTTGCGGTCGACCAGTAGTGCCTGTGCATAGGCACGCTGCACTTCCATAGCGCTTTGCATCAGGCTTTCAATCGGATCAGTAACGTTATGCGATTGATCCAGCATATGTGCCAGGTTTTGATCAAGTGTGCCGCGAACTTCGGCGTCTACCAGCTCATTGAATACCAAAAACAATCGAAACGGATCTATCGCGGCGCTGTCAAGATCATCGTCACCGTACTTACTGTCGTTAAAGTGAAAGCCCCCCAGCTTTTGAAACTGCACCAGTCGGGCAACAATCATTTCGATATTCACATTGGGTGCATGATGCCCAAGGTCTACCAGACAGTAGGCACGCTCACCCAGCGTGGTGGCGATGAGGTAGTTGGTGCCCCAGTCCTGCACCACGGT
>CAYZVB010000048.1:0-9565 GCA_964481315.1 uncultured Granulosicoccaceae bacterium | reverse complement strand
CTCATAGATTTTGTGTTCTGTATATAATCGCCAGTCAGCCGGGAGTTTGTTATAGATAGCCTGAGCAGAATCGAGATAGCGCTCAAACTGCTGCGTAAAATTACTTTGACCGGGAAAGTTCGAACCATCCCCTACCCACACAGTTAGTGCCTTTGAACCAATAGCCTCTCCAAGTTCTATACACGCAAGGTTATGTTCGATTGCCTGCTGTCGTGTTGAAGCATTGGTATGCGACAGTGATCCGAACTTGTATGAATGTTCCTGCCCTTGCTGATCCTGAAATGTATTGGAGTTCATGGCATCGAAACGAAGGTTATGCTCCTGTGCTTTCGACTGTAAATCAGCGGCACTGGCAGTATCCCATGGAATGTGCAGTGAGACAGACGGTGTAGCAGCGGTTAAGCGGTTTATCACGCCGCAATCGTCAAGCTTATCAAAAATATCCCGCGGTTCACCGGACCCCGGGAATCGTGCAAAGCGGGTTCCACCGGTGCCCACACCCCATGAAGGGATCGCTACGCCAAACGCTGCGACTTTTTCGGTAATAGTTTTTATATCAACGCCTGTGCGCCCCAGTCGTTCACCGAGTGCATCGTAGTCTGTTTTCAGATTAGCGCGCAGCGCATCGTTTTCACGTTCAACGAGATCGCTGGAAATATTAATCATTGCGTCACCTAACGTGTGAACGATTGTACGTTGCCGGCATCAACATTAATAATGTTACCGGTAGACTTGGCCGACGCATCACTGGCAAAAAAGTAGCATGCCTCGGCAACATCCTGCGGATAGACCGAGCGCTTTAACAACGAACGTTCACGGTAATGCGCTTCCAGTTCATCGACCTGTTTTCCGTATGCATCAGCACGTTCCTGCAACCAGTCACCCGACCAGATTTTAGAGCCCCTTAACACGGCATCGGGGTTAACCACATTAACACGTATACCGTCGGTAGCCCCTTCAAGTGCCAGGCAGCGTGCGAGGTGTATCTCTGCGGCCTTTGCCGTACAGTAAGCACTTGCGCCCGGCGACGCTGCCAAACCGTTTTTCGATGCGATGAATACAATCGAGCCGCCGGTTCCCTGAGCCTGCATGATTTTAAAAGCCGCCCGTGAGACCAGAAAATATCCGGTAGACAGTATCGACATATTGGTGTCCCACAACTCGAGCGTGGTTTCGGCAATAGGCGCCGAAGAGGCAATACCTGCATTCGATACAAGGATATCAATACCGCCATAGCGCCACGTCGCAGAGTCAAAAGCCTGCTGCACCGATGCTTCATCAGTCACGTCCATCACAACGCTGTGTACAACGTCTGGAGAATAACTTTCGGCAAGCTTTGCAGCCGCAGAGGCCAGTGATTGTTCGTCAATATCCGCAAGTACCACACAGGCACCTTCACGCAAAAAACGTTCGGCGGCCGCAGAGCCAATACCACCGGCACCACCGGTTACAAACGCTACCCGACCTGCAAGTGATTTGGGTTTTGGCAGGCGCTGCAACTTGGCTTCTTCAAGCAGCCAGTATTCAATATCGAATGCTTCCTTTTCAGACAATCCAACGTAGGTAGACACCGATGAAGCACCGCGCATCACGTTGATCGCATTGGTGTAAAACTCAGCTGAAACTCTTGCAGTGGCTTTGTCTTTGGCAAAAGTAATCATACCGACACCGGGGATCAGGTAGACCACGGCGTTAGGGTCCCGCACCGGCGGTGAGTCAGGTTCTTTGTTGCGATCGTAATAGGCCTGATAATCTTCGCGGTACTTCGCGACCGACTGGCTAAGTGATGCAAGCGTCGCTTCAATGTCCGGCTGGGCCGGATTAAAGTCTACTACCAGCGGTCGGATTTTAGTTCGTAAAAAATGATCCGGACAACTGGTTCCCAGTGCTGCCAGCTCATGCAGCTGCTTTGAATTTACAAACTCAAGCACCGCAGGGTTATCGTCGAAATGGCCGACCATCGGTTGCTGTTCACTTACCATGGCACGAATTGACACCATTAGGTCAGTGGCAATTTCAGCTCTTTCCGGCGCCGCCAATACAACTGTTTTCTCGCCGCCAAAAGCCGCCTGCGGGTCAATTTTTTCGCCAAACCAGCTAATGGCTTTGTTAATCACCTCAAGCGACAACAAATAACACTCATGTGCTGTGTCTGCCCAGGTAAACAACCCGTGACTGCCGAGTACCACACCGCGGGCTTTCGGGTTGTCCAGACAAAACTTCTCAAGCCACAACCCGAGTCCATACCCCGGACGCTTCCAGGGCAACCAGCCGATATCGTCACCGTATATCTCGCGCGTTAGCGCTTCACCGTTCTCTGCTGCTGCAATAGCAATCACCGCATCCGGATGCATGTGATCAACATGTTTGTGTGGCACATAAGCGTGCAACGGCGTATCGATAGAAGCGGCTCGCGGGTTTAAGTTAAAGGTGCAGTGCGGCAGGAAGCCGACCATTTCATCTTCGAACTCCACGCCGCGATAAACTTTCTTAAGCGCATTTAGCTTGTCCATGTACAGGGTGGAAAAGCCATCCATTTTTATGGTGCCAACATCACCACCGGACCCTTTCACCCAAAGCACTTCAACGGACTTACCGTCTACCGGGTCTTCTTCCATCACTTTTGCGGAGGTATTTCCACCACCGTAGTTGGTAATGCGTTTATCCGAACCAAGCAAGTTGGAGCGGTACAGCAAAAGCTCCGGTTCGTTCTTATCTTTTGCAACAGATTTATCCCACAAATTCTCTAACAGACCTGGGGAATGAGTGGCCGCCATATTTCCTCCGAGCGCGCGCCCGCTGTTTCAGTACCTTATACAAACGATGAACGCTGCGCCCGTATTTGTCAATCATATTCAGTCATAACCAATCATTATTTTACTGCTTTGATCAGTTTTGATTGACAATGAACTTTGCAGGTGGGATTCTAGCGTCAGAGGAAAATTCTGAATGCATGAAAAAGAACGACATAAAGTAATTCTCGCCGCAGTAGAAAGCCGACCGGTTGTAACCGTCACTGAGCTCGTCTCGATGACTTCAACATCGGAAGCGACTATACGGCGCGACATTGCAACACTGCATCTGGCTAAGCAGGTTCGTCGTGTACGCGGCGGTGTTGAATCGATCACCCCGCCACCTGTCACTGGACTGGCCGGCAGACCGCTCAGTGTAAACAAAGGCATTAATGCCTCGCAAAAACAGGCCATTGCCAACGCCGCCGCAGAACTCTGTGAAGACGGTGAATCAATTATTATTAATGGCGGCTCTACCACTTTTAACATGGTCTATCCGCTCGCCACCCGACGCCTGCAGATACTCACCAACTCAATGCCAATAGCGCAGTACCTGCTGTATAACTCCAAAAACACCATCACCCTGCCCGGTGGCACCATCTATCGCGAACAGGACATCATTCTCAGTCCGTTTGAAAACGATATCTCGCGCCATTTTCATGCACGCAGAATGTTTATGGGTGCGCAGGCTATCGGCCCGCTGGGCATTATGGAAGCAGACCCGCAAATCATTCAGGCAGAACAACGCTTAATAGAACAGACCGATGAACTGATTGTTCTCGCAGACTCTTCAAAGTTCGATAAACGATCCGGCCTGATTATTACCTCTCTCGAGCGCGTGCATACCGTAATCACCGATGAAAATATTTCTGACAGTGCGGCTGCCATGCTTGAGAAAGCCGAAGTACAAGTCATAGCAGCCCCTTTAAATTCGACCAGGTCGAAGCAATCGTCCTGACTTAATCGGTCAGGGCACTTATTTACTTTCCGGAGGAAACATGAAACTACTACGTAACGTCCTCATCACCGCCGCTGTCGGTGTGTTGATGACAACCACAGCACAGGCGGAAGACAAACGCATCGCACTGGTGGTGAAAGCACTTGGCATCGGCTTTTTCGAAGCTGCTGCCAAAGGTGGCGAAGAAGCGGCCAGTGAAATCGGTGGCGTTGAATTGATTTACACCGGCCCCACCGACACGACAGCAGAAGGCCAGATTGAAGTAATCAACTCTCTGATCGCACAAAAGGTTGACGCTATTGCGGTCTCGGCCAACGATCAGGACGCACTGGTTCCTGCACTTAAAAAGGCAATGCAACGCGGTATAAAGGTAATCTCGTGGGATTCCGGCGTTGCCGCTGATGGACGCATGCTGCACCTGAACCCATCATCGAATGCACTGATCGGCAATATGATTATCAAGCTTGCCGCCGATCATCTGCCGGACGGTGGCGATGTAGCAGTATTGTCTGCTTCAGCAACTGCTACCAACCAGAATATCTGGATTGAAGAAATGAATAAGGTTAAAGACCAGTACAGCGGTATTAATGTCGTTGCCACTGTGTACGGTGATGATCTGGCGGATAAGTCTTATCGCGAAGCCGAAGGCCTAATGAAGTCACACCCTGAATTGAAGGCAATTATTGCCCCGACTTCAGTTGGTATTGTAGCCGCCGCACAGGCAGTTTCAGACTCAGGAAAAGCCGGAGAAATCAACGTTACCGGACTGGGCCTGCCGTCTGAAATGGCCGGTCACATCGAGTCTGGTGCTTCCAAATCATTTGCGATCTGGAACCCGATTGATCTTGGTTATTCAGCAGTCATGCTCGCCAACTCGCTCATCGACGGTGTTGAAGCCGGACCGGGCGCGGAGATTCCAATGGGGCGTATGGGCACACTGACTCTGGACGACAACAACGAAGGCGCAATGGCAGACCCGTTTGTTTACGACGCGTCAAACATTGATGACTTCAAGGATATTTTCTAGCACTCATAATTGCTGGTTAAACGTTTATCCATCAAATGCTGATCCGGCAAAGCCCCGCTCATCTTGAGGGTGTCGCAAGCGTCAGTTCAGCGAGTTTTATAAGGAAACCCGACGCGTTAGCGAGGCGATAATACCGCATGTATCCTCGCTCACGCATCGGGCTTCCGCTGACATACCGCGCGTCGATAGACTGTCGCGACAACCTCATCGTGAGAGGAGTTACCGGCAACCAGCCTGCGCCCTCCACATCTACTTACAAGGCACTACACAGTAACACTAACTGTCTGCGACCAACATGAACCAACCCGAACCCGCATCACAGTTAAGTCACAGTGCCCCGGTACTCAGTATATCAGGCGTCAGCAAATCATTCCCTGGCGTCAAAGCACTTAATCGCGTATCCCTTGAGCTTTATGCGGGCTCGGTAACCGCGTTGATTGGTGAGAACGGCGCCGGTAAATCAACCATGGTGAAAATACTCACCGGCATATACCAGCCCGACGAAGGAGAGATACTGCTCAACGGCGTTAACACCCGTTTTCATTCTGCACATGCTGCGGCAACAGCCGGTATTACCGCCATCCACCAGGAAACGGTACTGTTTGACGAACTCAGTGTGGCGGAAAATATATTCCTCGGTAATGCACCGAAAGGTCGCTTCGGGCTGATTAGCACTTCCACCATGCGCAAACAGGCAGGCAAACTGCTAAAGCGCGTCAATGCCAACATAAACCCCGACACTCCGCTGCGTGAGCTGGGCATTGCAAACAAACACCTGGTGGCGGTAGCAAGAGCACTGTCAGTGGATGCACAGGTCGTGATTATGGACGAACCGACTGCAGCATTGTCTTTAAAAGAAATTGAAGAGCTCTACACCCTGATAGAACAGCTTAAACAGGAAGGCAAAGCCATCCTCTTTATTAGCCATAAGTTCGACGAGATATTTGCCATTGCCGATCGCTACACCGTGTACCGTGACGGTGAGATGGCCGGCAGTGGAGACATTAACTCAGCCAGCCAGGACCAACTGGTGAATATGATGGTTGGCAGACCGGTGGACCAGGTGTTCCCTGCCCGGCAACCCTCCCATGGCGAGGAAATACTCCGCGTAGAAGGCTACAGTCATCCCACCGAATTTGCCGACATATCTTTTACGTTAAAAAGGGGTGAGATATTAGGGTTCTACGGGCTGGTCGGTGCCGGACGTACCGAGTTTATGCAGTCACTGTTCGGCATGACCAAACGCAGTACCGGAAAAGTTTTTATCGATTCACAGGAAACACAGATCAACTCTGCCAAAGATGCCATTGCCAAAGGTATTGTGTACGTACCGGAAGATCGCGGGCACCACGGCACCATCAGTAACACACCGATTTTTCAAAACGTGTCACTGCCCTCTCTGGCAAAAACACTGAAGAGACGATTGCTGCATCCCACCTCTGAGCTTGCACTGACCCGCACCTTTACCGAACGACTGGAACTGCGTGCTGCAGCGCTTGATCAGCATGTGAATAAACTCTCCGGCGGCAACCAACAGAAAGTAGTAATTTCAAAATGGCTGGCAACCGAGCCCAGAATTATTATTCTCGACGAACCCACAAAGGGTATCGACATCGGCTCCAAGGCAGCCGTGCATCAGTTCACTGCAGAACTTGCTGCAAAGGGCATGGCGGTCATTCTGGTGTCTTCTGAAATTCCGGAGATTGTCGGTATGTCTGACCGTGCCATTGTTATGCGCGACGGGCGTATCTGTGCCGAAATTCAGCCCTCGCAAATGACGCCGGAATCATTAGTACAGGCAGCTGCCGGAATCACGAATATTCAATGATCATTCGAGCAATCAAATCCCGTGAAATGATTCTGTGTGCCGCACTGGGCCTGCTAATTGGCCTGATTGCGCTGCAGTTTCCGGGTTTTATCGCACCGTCAAACCTCGCAGACACGTTTAACGATACATCACCTCTGATTATTCTGGCGCTGGGCCAGATGATCGTGATCTTAACCCGCTGTATTGATCTGTCGGTCGCGGCTAATCTGGCACTGACCGGAATGCTGGTGGCAATGCTCAACACCCAGTACCCCGAACTGCCAATACCGGTACTCATTTTTATTGCAGTTGCAGCCGGTACGCTCATGGGTGCTATTAACGGCCTGCTTACCTGGAAACTCGATATACCGCCAATTGTCGTCACACTCGGCACCATGACAATCTATCGCGGTTTGATTTTTTTATTGTCTGAAGGTCAATGGATCAATGCACATGAGATGAGTGATTCCTTCAAAGCGCTGCCGAGGCAGGAGTTTTTTAACCTGCCAGTGCTGTCATGGATTGCGATCTTTATTACGCTGGCGTTTATTGTTCTGGTGACACGCACCCCGCTGGGCAGAGCATTTTATGCAGTGGGCGGCAATCCAAACGCAGCCGTTTATGCAGGTATTAATGTCGGGCGCACCCAGTTTATGGCTTTTACGCTATGTGGCGCACTGGCAGGGTTAACCGGTTATCTTTGGGTATCACGCTACGCAGTGGCATACGTTGATATTGCAGGAGGCTTTGAGCTTGATGTGGTTGCTGCCTGTGTTATTGGCGGCATTTCAATAGCCGGGGGCGTTGGTACCGTGGTTGGTGCTTTTCTTGGTGCCATCTTTCTCGGCGTGATTAAAAACGCCCTGCCAGTGGTGGGCATATCACCCTTTGCACAACTCGCTATATCAGGTGCGGCAATTATTCTGGCTGTCGCTTTTAACGCTCGGTCTAACCGCAACAAAGGCCGTTTGATACTCAAACCTGAGGAGACCGCGGGTTGAACAATATTACCGACACTGCGGCCGGCATGCCTGATCATCTCAAACCGCGGTGGCACCGTGCGTTGTTTCGATGGGAAAGCATGCTGTTGCTGGTGGCTGCAGCAATCTTTGTGATTAACAGTCTGGCATCACCCTACTTTCTCGACCCGTGGAACTTGTCCGACGCTACATTCAACTTCACCGAGAAAGCCCTCATCGCGTTTGCAATGGCACTGCTAATTATCTCAGGCGAAATTGATCTTTCAGTCGCATCAATCATCGCACTGGTGTCAACGGCGATAGGCTTTGCCGCTCAACAGGGCGCGGGAGTGCCGCTATTGATTATTACCGGCATCAGTGTCGGCTTGCTGTGCGGAGCATTTAACGGTTTACTGGTTACCGGCCTGGGACTGCCATCAATTGTGGTAACCATTGGCACCATGAGTCTGTTTCGCGGTATATCGTACATAGTGCTGGGTGATCAGGCTTACACCGACTACCCCTCAGAATTGTCTTTCTTCGGGCAGGGCTATGTGTGGTGGGTTATTACTTTCGAACTGGTGTTGTTTCTGATTACCGCGGTAATTTTTGGTGTATTACTGCATAAAACTGCCTTTGGCCGATCTGTCACACTCATCGGTAACAATGCCACCGGCGCACTTTTTTCGGGTATTAACGTCAACCGTGTAAAGTTTGTTCTGTTTCTGCTTACCGGGCTTATGTCTGCCATTGCGGCAATTTGCCTGACCTCGCGACTGGGCTCAACCAGACCGTCAATTGCGTTTGGCTGGGAACTTGAAATTATCACTATCGTGGTGCTCGGCGGCGTCAACATACTTGGCGGTTCTGGCACAATAGCTGGGGTATTTATCGCATCATTTGTTTTAGGCATGGTGACATTCGGGTTTGGCCTGCTGAACGTACCGGGCATTGTTATGTCAATATTCGTCGGGCTGTTACTCATATCGGTCATAGCGCTGCCGCGTATTCTGGTAAAACTGACTGGCGCAACACAATAGCCAAACACAGAGGTACAACGATGGAAAAATTTGCGTTTAAAATGTACCTGAACGAAGGCAAACTGCAGGAGTACCGGCAACGGCACGATGACATCTGGCCGGAGCTCACTGCACTGTTAAAAAGCGCAGGTATATCGGACTATTCCATTTATCTGGATGAAGACACCCATATACTGTTTGGTGTTCTCTGGCGCACCGCAGACCACACCATGGATACCCTGCCGCTACAACCGGTGATGCAAAAATGGTGGGCGCATATGTCCGACATTATGCGCACCAATCCAAACAACGAACCGGTAGCATTACCACTGACACCGGTTTTTCATATGGACTGATGCTATGCACCCTGTTGCTGTCATAGACATTGGCAAAACCAACGCCAAGCTCGCTATTGTCGACGCCGCCGAACGGCGTGAGATAGACGTTCTTACCACCCCCAACCATGTCGTGAATGGCCCGCCATATCCGCACTTTGATGTTAACGCGATTTGGCAGTTTCTTGTTGACGGGTTAAAAGCCTTTGCACAGCAATATCATATTAAAGCTATCACGGTTACCACCCATGGTGCCTGCGTGGTACTGTTGAATGAACATGGTGACCTTGCCGCTCCGGTACTCGACTACGAACACAGCGGCCCGGATACCTGCAGGGAAGCATATGAAAAGCTACGCCCAACCTTTCAACTGACCGGCTCTCCGCCACTGGCCGGTGGACTGAACGTTGGCGCACAAATCTACTGGCAGTTTTTGGAGCAGCCGGATCTCAAAGATAGCGTTAGTGCTATCGTCATGTATCCACAATACTGGACGTACCGACTATGCGGGGTACTTGCTAATGAACCAACCTCACTCGGCGCACACACCGATTTATGGAACCCCGCTACCGGTAGCTTTTCAGAGTTAGCTGAAACACTGGGCATTACACAAAAGATCGCCACACCACGATCATCAACCGAAGTGCTGGGCACCATTACCGTAGAGA
>CAYZVB010000047.1:18861-21504 GCA_964481315.1 uncultured Granulosicoccaceae bacterium | reverse complement strand
GTCAAACGGCATATCGGCTGCACCAATGAAAAACGGTGGTGCAGAACCCAGTGCCTTACCGGATGGCAGAACCGCATCATCGCGCAGCGTACGCGCAAGTGTCATTACCTGCCGCGAATCGAGATCAAACACCGGTTTGGCCTCCGGCTGATCACCTTTGGCCGGATCGTCTCCCATTAAGATCAACAGGTTGTGACTGCCCTGCGCCGCTGCACCGAGCAAGTCGGCCGTCAGCGCAATGCGATTGCGATCACGGCAGGTCACCTGCAGCACCGGCTCGTAACCGTCACCGGCCAGCAAAGCAGATGCAGCAAAGCTGCTCATGGTGGTCGTGGCACCGGCACCGTCAGTCACGTTGATAGCATCGACCAGGCCGCGCAGGTGCGCTGCCTCTTCCAGCAGCAGATCTGCTGACGCCGATGCCGGCGGGACAATTTCAGCGGTAATGGCAAATTGTTTAGCAGCAATTTTTTCAGATAACGCAGTCATGCAACAGCCTCTTTCGGGATGGTTTCAAGCATACATCGGAAAGCGGTTTTGTTATTGTGGACAGGCGACGCTGTCATTCACTCCAATAAGAAAAGTCCAATGAGTCTCTCAAAACGTTCGATCTACAGCGCTGAACACGATTTACTGCGCAGCGAAATTGCCAAATTCCTTAACGCCGAAGCAAAGCCGAAAATCGATGCCTGGGAAGCACAGGGACACGCTGACCGTACGGTGTGGAATCAACTCGGTGATCTGGGCGCACTCGGCGCTATGATCACCGAACAAAACGGTGGTTCCGGCAGCGACATGCGTACCGCCGCAGTCATTTACGAAGAGATCGGGCGCTCCGGTGTTGCGGGGGTTGGCGGTATAGGCGTACACGACATTGTTGCCTATTACATGCAGAACAACGCAACCGAAGCACTGAAGCAACAGTGGCTGCCGAAAGCTGCCAGCGGCGACGCACTGTTTGCAGTAGCGATGACAGAACCTGCCGCGGGGTCGGACTTGCGCGGTATTAAAACCACCGCAACTGTCGATGGTGATGACTACCTGATCAGCGGGTCGAAAATATTCATCACCAACGGCATGATGGCCGATGCAATTGCCGTTGTTTGCAGAACCGACCCGACTGCCGAACGCGGCGGCATTAGTATTGTGCTGGTCGAGACCGACCGTGAAGGATTCGAACGCGGCAAAAACCTGAAGAAGCTCGGTCAGCGTTCGCAGGACACGGCAGAGCTTTTTTTCGACAACGTGCGCGTCCCTCGCAGCAACGTCATTGGAGAAGAACACCGCGGGTTGAACCTGCTGATGGCAGAACAGCCATTCGAACGATTATTGATTGGCGTAATTGCACTCGGTGATGCCAAAGGCGCTTACGCTGAAACCGTCGATTACGTAAACGAACGTAACGCATTCGGACAACCGGTAGCAGCGTTTCAGAACACCCGTTACAAGCTTGCCGAGTTACGCACCGAAATAGAAGTTGGAGAGGCATTTGTCGACCGTTGTGTTGAAGCCTATGCCAACGGCAATCTTTCCACCGAGCAGGCATCGATGTGCAAGCTGTGGCTCACTGAAATGCAGGGCCGGGTTGTAGATGCCTGCGTGCAACTGCACGGGGGTTACGGCTACATGTGGGAATACCCGGTGACCAGACGTTTCGCAGACGCCAGGGTACAACGTATTTATGGCGGTACTTCAGAGATCATGAAAGAGCTCATTAGTCGTCAGGCAGCACTTGATAGCTAACAGGAATCCTTCGATGAAAAAAAATGACGCACTTACCGCCTCGGTCTCTATTCTTGAAGAAATCATCGCGTTCGACACCACGTCACGGGAATCCAACCTGCAGCTAATTGCGCACATTCAGTCGTACCTCGACAATCTGGGTATCGAGTCACGACTCACTTATAACGATGAAAAAACCAAGGCCAATCTTTGGGCTACCATCGGTCCGGACATCGCGGGCGGTGTGGTGTTGTCAGGCCACATTGATGTAGTACCGGTTGACGGACAGGACTGGTCAAAGCCACCGTTTGCGATGTGGCAGGCAGATGAAAAACTCTTCGGTCGCGGTGTGGTAGACATGAAAGGCTTTGTCGCTATTGCGCTGGCAATGGTGCCGCTAATGCTCAAATCACGGCTGACCATTCCGGTACATCTGGCATTCTCATACGATGAAGAAGTCGGTTGCGTCGGTGTGCGCAAACTGATTGACGATGTCGCAGAGAATCTGCCGCTGCCACGTGCAGTGATTGTCGGCGAACCCACATCAATGAAAATTATTGGCGGACACAAAGGCTCGCGATCACTGAAAAGTGTGGTGCGCGGTGTGCCGGCACACTCGAGTGACCCGCGCCTTGGCAGCAACTCTATTATGGCCGCTGCAAGACTGGTGAGTTATCTCGAAGCACTGCAACAGGAGCTGATCGTTAACGCCAACAAAGACAGCCCGTTCGACCCGCCCTACACGACCATTGATCTCGGTCGTATGAACGGTGGTACTGCCAACAATATTATTCCGGAGTTCACCACCGTTGAGTGGGGTATGCGTATCGTACCCGGTGACGATGGTCTGGCCATAGAAAACCGTGTACGCGATTTTATCGACCGTGAAATAACCCCGCGCCTGCAGGCTGTAGAGGCATT
>CAYZVB010000047.1:0-18851 GCA_964481315.1 uncultured Granulosicoccaceae bacterium | reverse complement strand
GCATTCGACACACCGGCTGAACATGCCGGTGTCACCACCACACTGTATAACGTTGTGCCGCCGCTGGTACCCGACACTACATCAGATGCAGAACAGCTTATTCGTCATTTAACCGGTCTGAATAACTCTGGCGTAGTGTCGTTCGGTACCGAGGCAGGTTTGTTTCAGGAAGCCGGTATGTCAACCGTGGTATTCGGCCCGGGCAGCATTGCCCAGGCGCACCAGCCAGATGAGTTTATTGAGCTTGAACAAATCAAGGCATGCATCGACTTCATGTACAAGCTTGTCGACTGGGCGTCAGAGCCGCAACCGCAAAATCTTTTTGCTTAGAACAACGTGCAGGTTTAAAACAGCGAGTAACAAAACCACGCAAAACAACCGGCCGCCATTGCCATATTAACAAAGCCAAGCAGGCGAAAAGCATTGCCAAGCGGTGTAGGATCACGATCAGCAATAATAAACGGCATGCCATTGGAAGGCTTGCCAATAACATGACTAACCGCATCCTGTGTGCGTTCCTGATGCAGTCGATAACTGATCTTCTCGGCACGGGCGCGGGCCACCTCCCACTCCTGCGGATCAAGATCGCCGTTACCGTCAGTATCAAACTCTTCGTACAACCAGCGACGGTCTTTTTTCCACAGCGAAAGCAGCTTGCCTAATTCGATGCCTTTCTTATACTCAAGTGCAGTACCGCCACGGGTTCGCAACTCGCCGAGTATATAAACCTCTGCACCCGGGCAGATATATTTTGATGAAAACCGCTTGCCGTCAGCAATCCAGGTACGGCGACTGCTTGAAATCATTTTTGCACCGCGCGGGTTAACCACACAGCTGCCGCTGTTATCGGTTAACTCGAACGGCAATGTACTGGCCCCCATCTGAAAAGGGATGCCATCGAGGCGCCAGATAGTGTATCGATGCCACACACACGGCGGACCGGTCATGAACCCCTGCGTCTGTCTGTTACCAAACAGATCGCAGGTGCCATGCAATTCGACAAAACCCTGTGCTGCACTCGACAGCCGTGACTTGGGCGTGTCGACTATGTAGTGATAAATTGCATTGGAACGAAGCGCACACCACACCGAAAGCAACGCTGCAATCAGATATCCCACCGATACCCAGACACTGCTGCCGCCGTAAAAATACAGATACGCCAGCAGACTCACCGTTACAACGTCTATCCAGAATGGCGAGACATTGCTTAGCGGCGAACCGAGGGAATCATTGGCCTGATCCAGTGCAAGCAGACCTGCAGGTGTTGCAGCCATGATCGAACCTTACGCAAACAACTTGTCGAGCTTAATGTCGGCCAGCTGTTCTTCAGCCACCTCGAACAATGATGCCTGCTTAAACGAAAACCACGAAGCAACCAGATTGGTCGGGAATGCATCAACCGTTATGTTGTTCACATTTACCGAGTCGTTGTAAAACTCGCGACGATCCGCAATGCCGTTTTCAAGTGACGTTACACGCGCCTGCAAACGCATGAACGATTCATTGGCTTTCAGTTCGGGATAGTTTTCAGTTAACGCAAACAACCGCCCCAGTGTGTTGTGCATAACACTTTCTGCAACACTGAGTTCGGCGAGATCTCCGGCGTCCATCGCATTCGACACCTGCGAACGCGCCTTAATCACCTTTTCAAGGGTTTCCTGCTCGTACTTCATATACTGACGGCAGGTGGTGACCAGCTTTGGCAGTTCATCATGGCGCTGCTTAAGCAGAACGTCGATATTGCTCCAGGCGGCTTTTACGTTGTGTTTGAGCTTGACCAGGCGGTTGTAGCAGACAATCACATACAGCACCAGCGCCACCACAGCGATGGTAAACAGAATTCCAAATACACCCATACCGACACTCCTTCTTATTATTATTATAATTTTCGAGCGCGGTTAACGGCATGATCTGATTATTCTTTAGTGTCACACGGGCCAGATTGCGTTTTCGTGGTTCGCCCGCCGGCAACAATACCCGCACCGCCACAATCCGGCTGCGACTCGCCGTTGCGGCTTACATTTTCCGCCAGCTGACTGTTTTCGAGGCGCACTAACACCTCACTGCCAAACGAAGACACACCGCCGACCTTTGCGGCGTTATTGCCGCGAAATTCTGACTCCCTGATCACGACACTGGTAGTGCCGGTATCGGTAAAAATATGCGCACCACCTCCGGTGTTGCCGGCACTGTTGTTAACCACTGTCAAACCCTGCAATTCGGCCTCGGCTACATCTCGCATTAGAAACGCTCCGCCTGAGAATATCGCATTGTTGTTGCGGAACTCGGTGTTACTGATATTAAGCTCCAGCGCACTACCGTTGTAAAACGCCATGCCACCACCGGCAAAGCCGGTATTGCCATCAAACAAAGAGTTTTTAACCTGCACCGTGCCGAACAGGGTATCGACTCTGACAGCCCCGCCCCAGCCACCCCGATTGTCGCGGAACACGACGTGGTCGAGCAGCAGATCACCGCCTTTATGATCAAGCCCTCCCGGCCCCATGGCCGGTGACCCTGAAACAATTCTACCCTGCACGGTCAGGTGTTGCAGGGCCACCTCTTGCGCATCGGCTGTGATATTAATCAATGCTGTTGGCGCATCACCCTCACCGAGCAACACAGTGTTCTTTGCATTGGCACCGCGAACCGCTAGCGACTTGTTTATCGTGACCGACTCCTGCCACAGTTCATATTCACCAGCCGCAAGCAACACCACATCGCCAGCTGATGCAGCATCGATTGCCGACTGAATATCGCAATAGGCAGCGCTTTGTTTACACGAGCGCTTGTCGACAGCAAGCTCGGCGGTCAACGCCACACTGGAGAAAAACAAACAGACAATTGCAGGAAAGTACCGCATAGATCCCCCGATCAAATAAGCATCCAACAATGCTTGGTCGTATTTGCCTGCCTATGGTTCAACCGGCATGCTCACAGACTTCAACACTGCGGCACTTGCCATCACAATTGCTGCAGTGCAGAGTACGTGCAGACCATCCGTGAGAACGCTATGCCCGCCCAATCAACAGAAAAACCGGTTGCCATTATCGGCGCAGGTATTGTCGGTGTTTCGACAGCAGTCTGGCTTCAGCGTCACGGCATTGCGGCGGTACTGATTGACCGCGGCGGCCCAGCCGCCGGCACAAGTTTCGGCAACGCCGGTGTGCTGGCCAGCGCTTCAGTGGTTCCGGTGACGGTACCGGGGCTAATCGGCAAGGCGCCGGGTATGGCACTCAGTAAAAAGCATCCGCTGTTTCTAAGCTGGCCGTATTTACCGAAACTGATGCCGTGGCTGACCCGTTACCTGTCGCACTGCAGGCCCGCGCAAGTCGAACGCATTGCCACCGCTCTCGGACCGCTACTGCGCAATAGCCTGGCCGACCATCAGGCACTGGCTGCAGGCACCGGTGCAGAAAAATACATTACACCTGCCGAGTATGTTTACGTTTATTGTGACCGCGCTCACTTTGAATCAGATGCCTTTGGCTGGAACTTGCGGCAGCGCAATGGTTTTCAATGGACAGAATACGAAGGTGAGGCATTTCATCGTTTTGACCCGGTGTTTTCAACACAGCAAAACTTTGCCGCCAGCGTGCACGATCACGGACGTATCAGTGACCCGGGGCAGTACGTAAAAACACTCGCTCAACACTTCGTTGCCGGTGGTGGAAAAATCATTCGCGAAAATGTCGATGACTTTATTCAACAAAACGGTGCTGTGACCGGTGTTCGCGCAGGTGGTGACACCGTCGACTGCAGTGCGGTTGTTGTTGCGACCGGTGCCTGGTCGAAAGGTCTGATGAAGAAGCTCGGCTGCAGTATTCCGCTGGAAGCCGAACGGGGTTACCACATAGAACTCTACGAGCCCTCAGCCGTACCGAAAATGCCAACCATGATCGCCGAAGGCAAGTTCGTGATGACTCCAATGGACGGCAGACTGCGTTTTGCCGGCGTGGTGGAGTTTGGCGGACTGGTGGCCGGTGCAAGCAAGGCACCAATCGATTTCCTGAAGGGCTACATCCACCGCGTTATTCCAGATCTGCAATGGACAGAGACCAAAGAATGGCTCGGACATCGCCCGGCGCCGACAGACTCAGTGCCGGTGATTGGCAATGTACCGAAGCTTGAAGGGGCTTATGTCGGGTTTGGCCATCAGCACGTAGGGCTGACAGGCGGTGCGATTACCGGCCGGTTACTGGCGGATATGATCGCTGAAAAACCACAAAAGATAGATATGACGCCGTACCGGGCAGACCGGTTTGCGTAAACGACCAGCCGAGCTGCTGGTGTGGGGCAGTACCGGCCGACAGGGGCCGGTACGCAAAGGTCTAACTAATTACTGATTTATTGCAGTAATTTCGATCTGAGTGAAGTTTTGTCGGTGACCCATCTGACGACGATAGTGCTTGCGGCGACGAAACTTAACGATATCAATTTTCTTGTGGCGACCGTGCTCAAGTACTTTCGCTTCGACTGAAGCGCCGGAGATAACCGGCGTGCCGACGTTGATGGTCTCACCGTCACCGACCATAAGTACCTGGTCAAGGTTAACAGTCGCACCTTCATCTGCATCGAGGGTTTCAACGCGCAACTTGTCGCCGGCTGCGACTCTGTACTGCTTGCCGCCGGTTTTGATTACCGCGTACATTGGAATTCTCCGAGTGTGGGACTTGGCCGGATGGCCTGAGGCGTGGAAAACCCACAATTGTAGGCAGAACGGCGTTGAAGGTCAAACACTGTGCAGTTGAAATCTGCGTGCGCGCTCATGATTCTGCCCCAAACACAAAAGCACCGCGGTTCGGTCTGCGTTTCAGGCCTCGCCGCGGTGCCGGTACAACTGTCAGCTGTACTACTCAGACGGCTTGTTTAAGCCACTGACTTTGCTTTTGATGGTTTCAGCAAAACCCGACACAAACGGCAGCCGGCCGATTTCGTCGGTGTAGATCAGGCCGCCGATAAAACCAAGCAGCAGGGCGGTTGAGAAGCTGACCAGCCACAACAGAAAAATGACCAGCAACACCACAATCGCGATATTGATCATCGGGCCGTAACCGGATGATTTGGTCAGTCCCGAAATAATGCTGCCAACGGCATCGATACCTTTACCCACCAGCTGCTGAGCAGAATCGCGCAGCGGCTGCAGCCCGCCAAGAAATCCGGCTGCAATAAAACCCAAAAAAGCGCCAAGCGCCAAGCCGATCAACGTAAACATCTCAATCCACCCTGTTTAAAAATAAAAAAAACGATCTGTTATTCAATATGTTGAGGTCATTTACCACGACTCTCAAGCGCGTAACTCTACGGTGTCGTCAAATCAACCAACAAAGCCGACAGACCGGATGATGAATTTACAAATTGCTGGCGACA
Source organism: uncultured Granulosicoccaceae bacterium (assembly GCA_964481315.1). Classification (GTDB taxonomy): domain Bacteria; phylum Pseudomonadota; class Gammaproteobacteria; order Granulosicoccales; family Granulosicoccaceae. The sequence goes on along the minus strand of CAYZVB010000047.1, from coordinate 13,481 downwards.
ATATCTGCCGCCGCGTCAGACGACCGGTAATTCGAGCGCCGGACGCCCCCACTCGGACCAGGAGCCATCATACACCTTCGACTCAATACCCAGCAGCGCCAGAGCGAACGTCACAATCGACGCAGTCACCCCTGAGCCACAGCTGGTAATAATTTTTTCGTCACCGCTTACTCCGAGCTGGGTAAAAATCTGCTGCAGAGTGGCAATACTCTTGAAGCGGCCATCGGCCTCGAGCAGCTGATCGTAGGGAATATTGAGCGCACCCGGCATGTGCCCGCCAATCAAGCCGGCCACAGGTTCAGGCGCTGAGGCATTGAAACGCGCTGCGGCACGGGCGTCGAGAATAAACGTATCGGGAGCATTTAGTGCTGCCAGCACGGCATGGCGATCGACAGTCAAAGCATGAGATTCAAACGGCTTGTACTCAACCGCTTCAACCGGTGCCGTATCGCCGCTGACCGTGGGTCCCTGCCAGCAGGGCAAACCACCATCGAGTAACGCGAGTTTTTCATGGCCAATGGTCTTTAACGTCAGCCAGACTCTGGCGGCTGAAAACATACCCAGCTGATCGTAAACCACTACCGGCGTGTCTCTGCCAATACCACGCTCACCTGCTGCACGGGCCACCACGTCGGCCACCGGCATCATGTGTTTCAGGTCTGACGATTTATCGGCGACAACATCGATGTCCCAGCGCAACGCCCCGGGGATATGCGCGCGGTGATACTCTTCATCGGCGTTTTTACCCATGGTGGCAAGGTAGTAACTGCCATCAATCACAACCACCTCGTCAAGGTGCTGTGCCAGCCATTCAGCGGTGACCAGAGAGTGCATGGTAATGGTTCCCCGACATACAGATTCATTAACAGCGAACACCGGCCGGTCGACCTGCCGAAAGAACGCCAATGTGCTGCGACCAATTTGCTACGATGATTGCAACGGTTATCAGGATTTGCAAGCATCCATCGCACAACGATCGCAAGACTAGGATTATGCACCAGCACACCCCCGAGTCGTGGACAATCACAAACATTCTGTTTTCCGAAGATGCACCAAACCAAAACGCTATAGAGTTTGTCGATGGTGAATGCCTGAACCGAGCAGAGCTGCAGAATCAGGCACTGCTGTATGCCGGTGAACTGCAGGCGCAGGGAGTGAAAGCCGGTGATCGCGTTGCACTAATGGCCGATTCCCCGGCATTTTTCTGCCGTTACTGGCTGGGCATTACCATACTGGGTGCGACCATGGTAGCCATTAATACCAGCATGCAGGGAAAACCGCTTCAACATCAGTTGCGGGTTGCAGAGGTAACACTGGCGGTATGCGAACCATCGTTTGCACCGGCAATACAAATGGTAAGCGAAGATATAAAGCTGTTAACCACCGACAGTGTTAAGGCAACACCACTATCGCAACAGGATATCGTCAACGCCAAACCGTCTGATCTTGCATGCATTATGTTTACTTCCGGCACCTCGGGCCCGTCGAAGGGTGTGGAAATGCCACACGCACACTGCGTCCTGTTTGCCATCGGCACCATTGAGAATTACCAGCTCAGCAGCACTGATCGATTTTACATCTGCCTGCCACTGTTCCACGCCAATGGTTTGTTTATGCAATTACTCGCGTGCCTTAAAGCCGGGTGCACAGCGATAGTAAGGGAGAAATTTTCCGCCTCGAACTGGCTGCCTGATATTCGCAGGTTCGCCGCAACGCATACCAATACACTAGGTGCGGTCGCAGCGTTTATCACCGCACAGCCCGCTACCTCACAAGACACTGATCACACATTGAAAGTGATTGGTGCAGCGCCACTGCCAGCCAGTGTTGAGGCGAGCTTTAGAAATCGCTTTGGCGTTGCCTCTGTGGTGCCGCTGTACGGCATGACAGAGGTCAATATCCCGCTTTATGGACACTTAAATGAAAGCGCACCCGGCACCTGCGGTCGGGTATATGAAAAATATTTTCAGGTCGAAATAAGACACCCTGACACTGACGAACCAGTCGCCGATGGCGACACCGGAGAAATCATGGTGCGACCGAAACAACCGTGGGGATTTATGTCAGGCTACGCAGGCATGCCGGACAAAACCATCGAGGCCTGGCGCAACTTCTGGTTCCACACCGGTGATGCCGGCTACCGCAACAGCGCCGGGCAATTTGTGTTTGTCGACCGCATAAAAGACTGCATCAGGCGACGCGGGGAAAACATCTCATCGTACGAAGTCGAGCAGGCTTTTCTTGCAATTGACGGCGTCGCCGAGGCCGCAGCATACGCAGTGGCCGCAGAAGGCGGCGAAGGCATGGAAGACGAGGTGATGGTGGCACTGCAGCTGAACACTGCGGCTGATAAAACCACCCTGCTCGACTGGCGCGCCACGGCGGCAACCAATCTGGCCAGGTTTGCGCTGCCCCGCTATCTGCGGGTAATGCCGGAATTACCGAAAACCCCGACCGGCAAAATTCGCAAGGTTGTCCTGCGTGAACAGGGAGTCACGCAGGAAACCATTGATACGCAAAAAGTCAGCTAGTAATTTTACCGCGCAAACTCTAGCGCCTTGACATCAACTTCCACACTGCAGGCATTAACAGTGCGGCGATAAGCAACTTGGCTACGTCACCAAGCAGAAACGGTGTCATGCCCCACTGCAGTACCGGCTTGTCCCAACCGACAACCATTCCGAGCCACAGTAAACCCGGCACATAGATAGTCGCGTTGCCTATCAGCATGGCAAGCGCCGTGGTGCCGGTGTTGCGGTCCCAGCCACGCTGCGCGAGAAACCCGACCACGGCGGCGGCCAACACGAAACCAACCAGAAAACCACCGGTAGGCCCCATCATGTACGCGAGCCCGATACCCTTTTCAGGCGTTCCGGCAAATACCGGTAACCCCACCGCACCCTGCAACAGGTACAAACCCACTGTCGCCGCGCCCAGCTTCCACCCATAGGCCATACCGATCAGCAGAACCACCAGGGTTTGCATGGTCATTGGCACCGGGAAAAAAGGAATCTGAATTTTGGCAGACACCCACAGCGCCAGCGAACCGGCTACCGCCAGCAATACATTGCGGACCGCCGGAGTGGGCCGGGACCAGACTGTTGTAGCGAGCGTCGGGTGAGTCAGTGTTGTACTTGTCATTGGCAATATTTTTAAAGTAACAAAAGATCGCACAATGATAACGCGAAGCACGGTGTGCTGGCCAACACTTCAACACGAGCGGTTGTTGTGATCTTCGCTGCCCCGCCACCACGGCCAACAGCGTCTATGCTTATGGTCACAATAATGACCAAAGCGCAGACTCATGCCAGCCGCCGACCTCAAAGAAGAATGGTGTCTCCAGCAGACGCAATTCGACAGCTACGAAAAACACTCGCTCGCAATTAAACTGATGAGCGTTGCAGTTACCGTGATAGCCGTTTTCTCAAACGGTCAGGGCATCGCTGCTTTCATTGCAGTATTGCTTGTATTGTGGCTGCAGGATGCGATCTGGAAAACCTTCCAGTCACGCATTGAACAAAGGCTGCTGAAAATCGAACAGGCACTGGCAGATAACGACGCACTTACGCCGTTTCAGTTCAACCGCGACTTTGCACAACAACGCAGAGGATTTTCGGGTTTACTGCAGGAGTACATCGGACAGGCCGTCCGACCGACCGTTGCCTACCCGCACGCCGCACTGGTACTGATTACCGCGCTAAGCCTGGTCACAAGCGCATAGCAATACACCTGATTACCGGCACCAAAATTTTCCCGCCTTAATTTCCGCCTTAAACAGTCAGATACACTGTTACTAAACCGATGGCTCAGCTATCTCCAGCCGAAATTGCCTGCGTAAGCGATCTTTAAGCTGCTGCCGGTCGGCGCCTGCTTCACATGGAAACCACGCAACCCTGACTGACGGGTCCTGACGTAAAGCAGCAGACTGATATCTTGATTTGGTGGCAAGCGAGTGGTGCAGGTCTTCGGTATCGAATACATGGTATACCTGCTCGTTGTCTTCAGAATAAAACATTGCGACACAGGCAATATTCGGGGCACGCCACTTTTTGGTGAGTGGCAAAGATGGCTGGCAAAACGGATCGATAGATTCGCTCATACTCCCTCCTTTTAGTTACCGTACAACGTGATACCACAAGCGTCAACTACCGCGTATCGATGTTGTGTAGTCCAGTCCAACGCGCTGTGTTACACCCTGTTACACGCAGAAACAGCGGCGCAATGATCAAAACACAGTTATAGGACACTCTGAGCTCATACACTTCCACGACCAATATTCATTACATGAAACCCACAGGAAACACCCTACATGTCACTATTTAAGTCAAAGTATTTTTTGTGGTTACTGCTTGGCCTGCCGGCGCTGGCCATGTTAGTCCAGTTTGCCGGAGACACTTCTTCGACGGAATCTTTACTGCACCCGTCAGGCGAGTTTGCTGCACGCATGATGATTATCGCCATGCTTGCGACTCCGTTGCGGCTTCTGTTCAACAAGCAACGCTGGACATTCTGGCTGATAAAGAACAGGCGTTATTTCGGCGTCGCCGCTTTTGGTTACGCACTGCTGCATACTGTTTTTTATATCATCGATATCAATTCTGTTGCACTGATACTGGAAGCACTACCGGAATTGGGCATCTGGACAGGGTGGCTGGCATTTCTAATATTTATTCCTCTGGCAGTGACATCGAATAACTTCAGCCAGAAACTAATGGGTTTACAATGGAAGCGGTTACAACAGTTTGTGTATCCCGCTGCCGTACTAACATTAATTCACTGGATATTTGTGCATAACAACACCGGACCAGCACTGGTACATTTTATCCCGCTCGGTGCACTTGAAATTTATCGGATTTACGCAACCCGCAAGCGTGGAGATGCAGAAACCGCCAGACCATAGCAACGCGTCAAATGACAAAGGAAGGCTTAACCGGATAGAGGTTTTACTGCAACTGCGTTACCACTGGTTTTAAACAGGCCCCTGCAACTGCAGGGCCTGTTCTATGTGCGAAACACCGGATGATCACGCGGGGTAAAATGTCAGCGCCACACCGTTGTTGCAATAGCGCAGTCCGGTAGGCTGCGGACCGTCCTTAAACACATGCCCGTGGTGTCCGCCACAGCGAGCACAGTGGTACTCGGTACGCGGCAGAATTAATTTGTAGTCGGTGCTGGTGCCAATGTGATCAGGGATGGCCTGATAAAAACTCGGCCAGCCGGTACCACTGTCGTATTTGGCGTCAGACGTAAACAACGGCAAATCACACCCGGCACACGCGTAGGTACCTTCACGCTTCTCATCATTCAGCGGACTGGTAAACGGACGCTCGGTACCGTGCCGACGCAGAACATCAAACTGAGCCGGCGTTAATTTACGCTTCCATTCAGCGACAGTTAATTCAATTTTCTCGATTGGCTGATCGGTCATCGCGTTGCCCGTTGATTCAATTGCTGCCATCTCAGTATTACCGGCAGCCAAAATCGACCGGTAGCCCAGTGTCGCCGCAGGAACTGTAACCACGCCGACCAGTGCTTTTAAAAATGTTCGTTTTTTCATTATTAACAATATCCCAGTTCATGATCACCGGACCGCACCGGCGATAGTTACAATTACTACTGATAAGAACCTGCAGTAGCGGCAACGTTCACCGGAAACACACACTGCAGATACTGATTCAATAACGAAATTATCACTATTTTCTCACAACAGCCCGCAGCGCCAATCAATCCGGTTTTTAGTGGCAAAGCGCGGCTGACAGGAGCCTGCTGCCGCAAAACCATAGTGAATTGAAATACCCCGCTCGAGCACCAACTGAGCCACAATCGCTCAGTATTCCGAGAATCGATACTGCAGTTTTACACCGAGCATTCGCTCTGTTTCATCAACACGGAAAGCTTCATAGCCGGGACTGGCACCCACCAGGTTCAGTGGCCCGGCTGCCAGCGCTTCGATTTGAAGCACCTGATAACAGGCAACGGCAACATCTTCCAGTGCAACCCACCCGCCACGACAATAACTGAACTGCCGCAACGCCTCTCTACCCTTAAGATTGGTTTGCGCAAGCCCCCGCACAACGTGTCCCAGCCGCATACAACAAACAGGCAGCCCATGGTGCTGAAAATCTGCGGCAACCACTTCCTGCAGAATTTTGGTTATATCGTAAAGACGGTCATTGTCGGATGCCGTCGGGAATAATGGCCCGTCATCGGCTTTTACCAGCGGTAAATGTACCGGTGCTGAGCCAATTATCAGCGAGCGTTTAAATCCGAGTGCGCGCGCCACCGAAAGAAAGTGCCAGGCACCGGTAACATTCACCGACAACATATTTGCATCGCTGCTCTGCTCTGCCACTACGGCTAGATGAACACCAGAGTCACACCCGGCTGCGGCTGCCGACAACGCAGCCAGATCACGAACATCACCTGCAAAGAATTCAGTATTGTCCGGTACATGTGACGGCACAACAGTATCGAACAACCTGCATTGCCCCCCTGCACTGACAATGAGTTCCGCCACTGCCAAACCAATTGCACTACTGCCTCCGGTTATCAGAACATTCATCATTCAGCCATCACTAGTGTGGAATTTATGTAATGAACAGAACATAAACCGTTACAAGACTTTGTAGAAACCGATAATCAGTGTTCTAGGAAATACGATATACTTGCAAGTGATAGATCAAGGCAGTATTGGTATTTCTGTTCATGCTTTGTTGTGCAATTTACGTCTTCCAAAGCATTAGCCATTAGTTCTAACAACACGGATAATCAATGGTCGACACTGACCCGGAGTTAAACCGGGCAACGGAAATCCAGGCTGCATGGCAGCTGCGTGAGAGCGCACCTAAAACTGCACTCGATATGATTACCGGGATGCAGCATCTGGCAGCACCCGGGTCACTCGACAACGCAAAAATGCTTATTGTCGAGGCGGCCTGTATGTGGCGCAACTTTGACTTCACCAGCATGATGGACCGCCTGGTCAAAGCATTCGATATTCTACAGTACAAAAAAGACTACCTGTGGATAGCACGCCTGCAGGGCCGCATCAGCGTCGGACTCACCAGTGCGGGAGATATGGCAGGTGCCTACAAACATCTTCACCTGCAACTCAGTGCCGCCGCGCGCTGTCAGGGCGGGCCGCACAGGGACGCTGAGTTGTTCACCGTATTCCATAACATGGGACGCCATTTTTTTGTACGTGAAGACTACAAACGTGCCGACCAGTGCTACCAGCGCTGCTACCGGTTTCTATCCGAAACCGATGCAACCAATGTACTGCTAAAACAAAACCACGCCGAAACCATTGCGCGCCTGGGAAAACTCAGTGAGGCCGCCAGCGAACTGGAAGCAGCGTTAAAGCTTGCCGAACAGCACCCGCCGAATCGCTCAGTGGTTTATGCACTGGGGGTAAAGTCGTGGGTACTCATAGAACAAAACGAACCCGATCTTGCCGAGGAAACACTATTCACTGCCATTGAGTATGCAACAAAGCATGAAATACCGTCGGCACAACTCCGGATGAAGCTGGCCAGCCTGCATCTAAGCCAGCAAAGACTCGACAAAGCGCTGGAAGACTTACAACCGGTTGAAGAGATTATTAAAAAGCGTGGCGATCAACACGACAAAGCCAACTACCACCACTTAATGAGCCGGGTTTTCGAAGCCAAAGATTTCTATCGTGCCGCCCTGGTTCACTTGAAGAAGTACCATCATGAGCAACAGAGTATACACACCAACGCAACGCACTCCCGGGTACAGGCCGATACTCTGATCGACAAGCTTGAAGCCATTCGCCGTGAATCAGTGAAGCTGAAACGTGAAAACCTGGTGCTGCGAGATACTGTTTCGCGGTACAAGTCGCTGCACAGTGAAGCCCTTGAACTTAGCGAACGGGATTCACTGACCGGACTGTATAACCGGCGTATGCTCGAAAAAGTCGCAGACGATATTATCGGCTTAACCGCAGCGACACTATCAACAGTCGCAGTTGCAATCATTGACCTTGATCACTTCAAACACATCAACGATACCTATGGTCACCATATTGGTGATCTGGTGTTGCAAAAGTTTGCCGGACTTCTGTCAGATACTTTTAGAGCGGCAGATTGCATTGCCCGCTACGGTGGTGAAGAGTTTGTATTAATCATACCTCAGGCAGATCATGAAAACGCCCGAGACGCTCTGCACAGGTTGCGAACGCTGACTAACGAATACCCGTGGAGCCAACATGCCCAAGGCATGACGGTAACGTTCAGTGCCGGTATTGCCTCTACCATGCAAAGTGAAAAGTTCGACTCTCTGTTTCAAAAAGCAGACAGTGCGCTTTATTTGGCCAAGGCGATGGGGCGCGACAGAATATGCATTGAAGGCAGCGCTATCGACTTCACAGACGCCAACATCGTCCCTGATATAGATTTATCCAAAATTAACAAAGTCGGCGTATAACATACCCGCAAAGTCGCTGAAAAATAACAAGCGGCACATCAGAGCACCGCTACCACCACTCTACCCGGCTCCAGCGTGGTGCCAGATACAAACAACATAAGCAAATTCCGGTAATCATGGTATATCTCCGTGAATGTGATTCAAAACCGCGGTGCCTGTGTGAGTCAGACAATTGCCTGTTGAAAGTTCAAGCATCGCGTATACCAATATATTATGTCATGACATTATAAAATTCAAGACCGGTTGGTATACACGCTTTTGTCAGCACCTCGCCAGTTAGTCAATCAGCACAGATACGAACAGATGCTGAACAACCGACGCCCAACCAGCGGCCTACGCGCTGAAAACCTTCAAATCCGGAGTACCGAACTGATTCGCGTAAGCATGTATCGCAGGTGAGCCGCCAAGATGCATGAGCAGCACATTAGCCCCTTCCTCAAAACCACCCTCACTGGCAACATTCAATAAACCACGGACCGCCCTGGCTTCATACACAGGGTCTGCAATAAGCCCTTCTGTTTGAGCGAGCAGGCGGATTGCATCTCGCGTTTTTTCATCGGCCTTACCATAGACATTTTCATCAGCGGAAAGAACAACTACATCCCGAGGCTTTACCCTGACATCAATACCCAGCAATTCGAGACTGTCGTTCGCCAACTGAAGTACCCGGGCCTGTTTGATTTGAGTTTCGTTATCATCGGAAATACCTACTACGCGTATGCTTACACCAAGGGCTGCAAATCCCGCAATTAAACCCGCCTGGGTACTGCTGCTGCCGGTGCATTGCACCAGATAACTAAAGTTAATACCTGCCTCTCGACTTTGCTGAGCAATTTCAGCCGCACAGTTCATATAACCAAAGCTGCCCAGCCTGTGTTCCGACGCACCACCGGGAATTAGGTACGGCCGATGCCCCAGATCTCGCAGGTAAGTACAGAATTCCTGCAGCGGACCCTGATCTTCAATTGGTCTTGGTGTTTCATCCACATACAATTCGGCTCCCATCGTATGGCTAAGCAGAATATTGCCAACAGAACGATAGTGCGGCCCGGCGTCTTCGGTCCATGCATAGTGCAACAGTGCGCACTTAAGACCACACCGTGCTGCAGCGGCAGCGGTTTGCCGCGTATGGTTCGACTGGATTGCGCCAATCGTTACCAGCATGTCGCAACCCGATGCCAGTGCATCACCGGCAAGGTATTCAAGCTTGCGGGTTTTGTTACCACCCCCTTCAAGACCGGTTAAATCATCGCGCTTTACCCAGATATTCTGTCCGTTAAAGTGCTTACTAAAATTTTTCAGCGGATGCAGTGGCGTTGGAAGTAACGCAAGGCTCGCTCTAGGTAACTCACCAAGCAAACGATTTAACTCAGCCAGTTTAGACTCAAATGACACTGTTGGCTCCAAATATGATAGTCCCTGCTCAGCTTACTATATCAATTGGTAGACACTGTTTAACCTATCTACTCAGCACTGCAGCAATGTGAATGGCAATACGTTTAATAACACCGGCAATCAGACCATTCACACCGGTCGCTCACCAGCAGGTTCAGCAATCAACACCATAAAACCGTCTGGATCTTCAATTCTGATTTCACGCTTTCCTCCCATACGGTCTCCCCAACGCCTCCAAACCACAACAGGGCCGGATACCAACGGCCAGTTGGTGTCCTGAATTGCGGTTAGTACCGGTTCAAGACTACTAACAAACAACTGCATTACAAAACGTGGCGGTTGCTGAGAATTGCTCGCAGAAGTCCCACCATTCGGGTGTTGGTAAAGCATCACCTGAGCACCATGCGCATGTTCAAGATAGGCAAAGTGCTCCTCCGGTCTTTGATAGGCTATAGTGAAACCGAGTATGTCACGCCAGAACGTGAGGCTTTGCTGTATATCCTGCACATAGAGCTCACAGACAATCGGCAGCCAGCCACTCGCAGGGGCTGTTCCGTAGTTTGATTGTGATTTACTCATTGCCTGCCCATTAAACCTGACCATTAGAAAACAGCCTTGCTCCCACATTGTCGCTGTGCGGGTAGCGGTTAGTATTCTCTATTGATTTTCAATCCAGTAGTTAGTCAACACCGTTTTTTCATCACCGCTATATAGCTTTATCACTTCAAATACACCGGACGTGCTGTCATTAGTATTTGTAAACGACCTGACCTTAATCTTTGCAACCGCCTGCCTGCTGACATCAATCAGATCAATCGGCGTATCGACAGGAAAGACCCGGTTTCCGAATTTCGAAAAATCATATTCCCGACCGACTTCCAAACCCGCCGGCGGCGCAATCTGCAGCACCCAGTTGAATTTAACTGAAAAACCCAACACATTCCCCTCATGCTATTCGAAAAACACAACGTACAGTTTTACGCATTATGCAGGCACACAACACCTGTCCTACAATAGCGATCACCGTCGATGAAATATACCAGCAATACCGCCTTACAATCTGCCATATAGCTTATGGACAATAAAATCCAACAGGGATGGGACATCCAACACACCCCGTCAGCAGCGGCACTGTATAACGAAGCGTTTGGCAGCAAGTTCGCACGCGCCATACCTAACAGCCGTAAAAGAGTCGAAATAATCACAGCGTGTCTGCAGCCCGAATTTTCCTTTGCCGCTGTGGAAGGTCAGCAGATAATCGGGCTTGCAGGTTTTCAAACGCCACAGGACTCGCTGACCGGCGGCATTAATGCAAAGCAGTTGCTCAGTGCTCTGGGCGTAATTCGCGGGTTGTGGGCCTGCGCAGTTTTCAGCCTGTTCGAACGCAAACCAGACCCCGGCGAACTGGTGATGGACGGCATTGTTGTCAGCGCTGAACATCGGGGTCGCGGGATAGGCACACAACTTCTTGATGAATTATTTAACTATGCCGCAGACAATAAATTTAAAACAATCAGGCTCGATGTTATAGACACTAATCCGCGCGCCAGAAAGCTCTATGAGTCAAAGGGATTTGTCGCAACGAAAACCGAACACTTCCCGTACCTGAAATGGCTGATCGGATTTTCAGGTGCAACAACCATGGTTTTCACCGTACCTCGTTGAAGCGCACGCCGGCTTCAGCCTGCCACCTTCACACGGAACAACCTACTCAATAAACCGCACAGCACCAATATACGGCAGGTTGCGGTTACGTTGCGCATAGTCAATTCCATAACCGACAACAAACTTGTCTTCAATTTCAAACCCTACCAGGTCGGCTTTCACCTCAACTTCGCGGCGGCTGGGTTTATCGAGCAGCGCACACACCAGCATGCGTGCCGGCTTGCGCGATTCAAGCAGTTGCAACACATGATGTAGCGTGTGACCGGTATCGACAATGTCTTCGACCACCAGAATATCTCTGCCTTCAATTTCCCCGCGCAGGTCTTTTAGAATGCGCACTTCCCGCGACGATTCAGTCGAGTTACCGTAAGATGAAGTTTCCAGAAAGTCGACTTCAACCGGTAGGTCGAGCTCGCGCACCAGATCGGCAATAAACATAAAAGAGCCGCGCAGCAAGCCGATTACCACCAGCTTTTCGGTATCGGCAAAAGTCTCGCGAATTTCCTGCGCCATAGTCTCCACCCTTGCCGCAATGGCTTTGGCAGAGATCATGTCGTCAACTACATAGTTATCATGTTGCATGAATTATTCAGCTTGCCGGCTGGTAGGCACCACCATGATCGGCAGACCACTGCAGCGGCTGATTTAAAAACTTTTCAACTTCATCAAGCGTGTTGGTATCGAAGTAGCCTTTGTTGCGGCAAAGCTTCAGTACATCCCACCAGGTCACCAGGTGATGCAGAGTTAACCCGCGGCTTGCGAGCTTTGAACCGGTATCGGGAAATACATCATAATAAAACACCACCAGTGTATGCTCGGTAACAGCACCAGCGGTACGCAACGCATCGGAAAACTTAAGCTTGGAACCACCATCGGTGGTTAAGTCTTCTACCAGTAATACGCGCTGGCCTTCAGTTAAGTGACCTTCTATTTGTGCATCGCGCCCGAAACCTTTGGGCTTTTTACGCACGTATAACATTGGCAGCCCCATGCGTTCTGCTATCCATGCGGCAAACGGGATGCCTGCTGTTTCACCACCTGCAATGGCATCGAACGATTCAAAGCCAACGTCGCGCATGAGCTTGGACACAGCAAAGTCCATGAGTGCCGATCGTATACGGGGGTACGAGATGAGCTTGCGGCAATCTATGTACACCGGACTGGCCAGTCCCGATGTCAGCTTGTAGGGCTGATCTGCACGAAAGTGCACAGCATCAATTTCAAGCAGCATACCTGCTGCAAGTTCTGCCATGGTTTCTTCATCAGGGAAGGAGTTTTGAAACATTGAGCGTGACCGTGTTATTCAGTGTGTTTATACAATGTGCCAGTGCAAATCGCACTCGGGATCGAACACCGTGACAGCACCTTCTGCGGTTTGCAGGCTTGGCGCGTACTGCACCGGCTGAGGTCTTTTTTCGAGCGTGACAGTTCCATTGTTGGGTAGCAGTCTGTAAAAAGCCGGCCCGTTTAAAGAGGCAAACGCTTCCAGCTGATCCAGCCTGCCTTCTTCTTCAAACACGTGCGCCAGGCACGACAGTGTATTCGGTGCATTGTAAACACCGGCACAACCACAGGCGGACTCTTTGGCACCATCTAAATGCGGTGCACTGTCGGTACCCAGAAAAAAACTCGCCTCACCGGATGTTGCCGCTTCGCGAAGCGCTAACTGATGTGACTGACGCTTGGCAATCGGCAGGCAGAAGTAATGCGGCCGAATACCGCCTTTAAAAATGTGGTTGCGATTGATCATCAGGTGGTGCGTGGTAAGCGTGGAAGCTATGTTATCGCCGCCGCTTCTGACGTAGTCAATGCCATCGCTGGTGGTAACATGTTCCATCACAACCCGCAGCTCCGGCATCCGCCGGCGCAACGGATCGAGCACCGTTTCTATAAATACCGCTTCGCGATCAAAGATATCAATCGCAGCATCGGTGACTTCGAAGGTCTCGTCCGATGGTCGGAAGGCGATGGAG
>CAYZVB010000046.1:12935-21547 GCA_964481315.1 uncultured Granulosicoccaceae bacterium | reverse complement strand
TCTTAATGTAGAGCGCTCACGCTTCGACAAAATGCTGTCTTCCCAGGAAGTCGGCACGCTGATCACAGCGCTTGGTTGCGGTATTGGCAAGGGTGACGACTACAACTACGAAAATCTTCGCTATCACCGCATTGTGATCATGACAGATGCTGACGTCGACGGATCGCATATCAGAACCCTGCTACTGACGTTCTTTTACCGACAGTTGCCTGAGCTGATTGAAAAAGGCCATGTGTATATTGCGCAGCCACCGTTGTACAAAGTAAAACGTGGTAAGCAGGAACGCTACGTCAAAGACGATGCGGAGCTGAACGCCTACTTTTTGGAACTGGCCATGAACGATGCCAGCCTGCAGGCAAACGGTAAAACCATCGATGCTAAGGCACTGACCGAACTGGCACAGGAATACAACGTCGCGACAAGTGCAATGCAGGTACTTTCGCGCAAGATAGATCGTGCAGTGCTTGATCAGTTTTTAAGTATTGTGCCTTTAACCGAAGCGCAGTTGAATGATGAGCAAAAAGTCACTGCGTGGGCGGAGTCACTGCACGCAAGCCTGCTTGAGCACAGCAAGGACGGCAACATGTATCAACATCGATTGTTCAAGGCTGAAGATGGCCGTTATGGTGTGGAACTCGAGCGCTGGTTGCACGGCAACAAGCATCTGGTGAGGCTTGACCCCAGCTTGTTCAGCACCGTCGAATACAAGACGATTTCGGCACTGGCAGACAAACTCAGTGGCATAATCGGTGATGAAGCGACTGTGAAGCGCGGTGAAAAGGAACATACCGCAGGTTCGTTTGCCGAAGTGATGGAGTGGCTGATGAAGGAAGCCAGACGCGGCCAGACCGTACAGCGTTATAAAGGACTGGGCGAAATGAATCCTGAGCAGCTCTGGGAAACCACCATGAACAGTGCAGACCGCCGCATGCTGCAGGTGAAAATCGAAGATGCAATGGCAGCCGATGAAGTATTCACCACGCTGATGGGTGATCAGGTTGAGCCGCGGCGCGATTTTATCGAACGCAATGCATTATCCGTGTCTAACCTTGATGTATAGATATTTCTTAGGCAGCGGAGTCCTGTAACCACGTTTTCGACGGTTGCATCTTTGCCGATGCAACCGGCCGCACAGGGCCCGTGAATCTGCTGCCGTACAGTTAAACCGTCTCAAAACCGGTGACACACCGGCCCGGAAAATCCCATGCAAGGCAAACTTCTGCTTCCCTCTTTTTCGTCAATCAAGCTCGAAGAAGTCGAGACACAACTTGACGACATGCTGTCTGCGGCAAATGAAAAAATAGCCCGGCTAGAAAAAACCGCTGAACCCGACTGGGATAACTTTGTTTATCCACTCGACCTGTTAAACGATGAGGTCCAGCGTTTCTGGTCACCAATAAGACATCTGAATTCGGTGATGAACGGTGATGAAATCAGGGAAGTGTATAACGCCTGCCGCACCAGGCTCAGCGCGTGGCAAACTGAAATAGGGCAGAACCGTGCACTGTTTGAAAACACCCAGAAAATAGCCGAAGGCAAACTCATGTCGTCGCTGAGTGTTGGTCAGCAAAAAGCCATTAACGACAGCTTGCTCGGCTTTAAGCTTGGCGGTGTTGCATTGCAGGGTGCCGACAAAGAGCGATTTAAAACCATTGCACAGGAACTCAGCAAACTCACCAGTAAGTTCCAGGATAACGTCATGGATGCAACAAAAGCCTGGGACAAACTCATTACCGATGAAACAGCACTGGCAGGCTTTCCACAATCTTCACTCGACCTGGCGCGTCAGGCGGCAGCCAATAATGATCAGCAGGGCTTTCGGTTAACACTGGAATTTCCGAGCTACCACGCAGTCATGACCTTTGCCGATGACCGAGCGTTGCGCGAAGAAGTTTATACAGCGTTTACCACCCGCGCGTCAGATCAGGGACCAAACCCTGGATGGGACAATGCCTCTGTCATTGAAAAAATCGTTGAGTTGCGTCTTGAGAAAGCCCGTCTGCTCGGGTTTGAAAATTACGCGCAATACTCTGTAGCAAGCAAAATGGTGGAGTCACCGGAGCAGGTAATCAATTTTATCGATGAGCTTGCAGACAAAGCCAAACCACAGGCAGAGAACGACTTTGCACAGCTCACCGAATACGCAAAAAAACATCACAACATCGATCCGGTTCAACCGTGGGATGTCAGTTATTTATCCAACAAACTGAAAAAGCAGTTGTTCGATTTTTCAGAAGAAGATCTTAAGCCGTATTTTCCGGCGTCAGTCGCAGTACCCGGACTGTTTGCAGTGACGGGTCGGCTTTTTAACATTGAAATTACCGAAGTTGAAAATGCGGATGTCTGGCATGAGGACGTCAGTCTGTATCAAATAACAGATCAACAGGGCAGGGTGCGCGGTGCATTCTATATGGATAACTACGCGCGTGAAAACAAGCGCGGTGGTGCCTGGATGGATATCTGTGTCGGGCGTATGCAGACTGAACAAAGTACCCAGTTACCGATCGCCTACCTGACCTGCAACCTGACGCCGCCGGTGGGTGATGAACCCGCACTGTTGACCCACAGCGAGCTGACGACACTGTTTCACGAGTTCGGCCACGGCCTGCACCATATGTTAACGCTGGTCGATTATCCCTCAGTGGCCGGTATCAGTGGTGTCGAGTGGGATGCCGTTGAACTGCCAAGCCAGTTTCTTGAAAACTGGTGTTGGGAGCGCGAATCACTGGATATGGTAAGCGGGCATTATCAAAGCGGTGAAAAGCTGCCGCAGGAATTGCTCGACCGCGCCCGCGCTGCGAAAAATTTCCAGTCGGGTATGGCAACCGTTAGACAGCTCGAATTCGGTTTGTTTGATATGCAGCTACATATGCAGCAGCAGAAGGTTAACAGCGCTGAAGTACAGGCACTGCTGAACACCATCAGGGATAAAGTAGCCATTTATAAAGTGCCGGAATTTGTGCGGTTTCAAAATGCTTTTGCACATATTTTTGCCGGTGGTTATGCGGCCGGTTACTTCAGTTATAAGTGGGCTGAAGTGCTGTCATCAGATGCCTATTCGAAGTTTGAAGAAAACGGCATTTTCGATGAACAAACAGGTATGGAATTTCTGCAGTCAATCCTTGAACGCGGTGGCACCGAAAAAGCCATTGATCTGTTTGTCGAGTTTCGCGGTAGAGAACCTAACATCGATGCGTTGTTGCGACACACGGGGCTTGCTGCCTGAGGTGACGTGTGAATAACCCGGCAGACTCTGCCGGCTTAATCTGACAACGCGGTTACTACTGACAATTGACATTAAAAGTTCGCATTGAAATATAAAGATCTCAGGGAATTTATCGCCGTGCTTGAAAGCAGCGGTGAACTCAAGCGTATTGATCAGCCCGTCAGCCCGCATCTGGAAATGACTGAGATTTGTGATCGCGTATTGCGTCAGCAGGGACCGGCAATTCTGTTTGATCGGCCTGTCGGCAGCAGCGTACCGGCGTTGTGCAATTTGTTTGGTACGCCAACCCGGGTTGCCATGGGCATGGGTGAAAACGATGTCGAGTCGCTACGCGAGGTTGGTAAGCTGCTGGCGTTTTTAAAAGAACCCGATCCGCCAAAAGGACTTGCCGACGCCTGGAAGACTTTGCCAATCTTTAAAAAAGTACTCGATATGGCGCCGAAAAACGTCAGTCGTGCGCCATGTCAAAGCCAGGTTCTTGAAGGTGATGAGGTAGATCTGTCGCGCTATCCAATTCAGCATTGCTGGCCCGGCGATGCTGCACCACTGATCACCTGGGGACTGGTGGTCACTAAAGGCCCTAACAAAAAACGCCAGAACATGGGGATATACCGGCAACAGGTTATTGCCAAAAACAAAGTGATTATGCGGTGGTTATCGCACCGTGGCGGCGCACTCGATTTGCTTGAATGGCAGCAGGCGCACCCGGACAAACCGTTTCCGGTGTCGGTGGTACTCGGCGCCGATCCCGCCACCATTCTTGCTGCAGTAACTCCGGTGCCGGACACCTTGTCGGAACATGCCTTTGCCGGTTTGTTGCGCGGCAGTCGCACTGAACTGGTGAAAAGCAAAACCAATGATCTGCTGGTGCCGGCATCTGCTGAAATAGTGTTGGAAGGGGTTATTCATCCGAATGATACTGCAGCCGAAGGGCCGTTTGGTGATCACACCGGTTACTACAATGAAGTTGATCAGTTTCCATGCTTCACCATCAATACCATCACCGAGCGCGAGAACCCGATCTATCACACCACCTATACCGGCAGACCACCGGATGAACCTGCCGTACTCGGGGTGGCACTAAACGAAGTCTTTGTACCCATACTGCAGAAGCAGTTTCCTGAGATAAGTGATTTTTATCTGCCGCCGGAAGGGTGTTCGTATCGGCTGGCGGTAGTGTCGATGAAAAAGCAGTACCCGGGACATGCAAAGCGCGTAATGCTTGGTATCTGGTCTTTTCTTCGGCAGTTTATGTATACCAAAATGGTGATAGTGGTGGACGACGATATCGACGCCAGAAACTGGCAGGATGTTATCTGGGCAATGACCACCCGCATGGACCCGGCGCGGGACTGCACGATGATCGAAAACACACCAATCGATTATCTCGACTTCGCATCACCGGTATCGGGGCTCGGTTCAAAGATGGGTTTTGATGCGACCAACAAGTGGCCCGGTGAAACTGACCGGGAGTGGGGTGAACCCATTGTGATGGATACTGCAGTGAAAGAGCGCGTAGATCAGATATGGTCATCGCTTGGTCTGTAGCGATATTTGAATAGCCATAAAAAAACCGGCTAAAAAGCCGGTTTTTTTACTTATAACAGAGTTAGCTTTCGCTGTACCTGCCCGGTGTTAACCACCCAGTTGCGATACTGGAAACACCAGTTCCACGCGACGGTTTTGCAGACGACCCAGCGGGCTTTCATTGTCTGCAACCGGTCGGGTATGACCAAACCCGCGTGTGTCGATACGCCCGGCATCGATACCGCGTAACACCAGCGCCGACTTAATTGAAATTGCACGGTTTACCGACAGGTCCTGACTGTTTTCAGGGGTCGCCTGATCATCCGTGTGTCCTTCAATATCGAGCGTCAGTCCCGGGTTTTGCTGCAGTACTGCGGCAACGTTGTCGAGATGTCTTGCAGCACGCTGGTTCATCAGGCCGGCAGTGCCACCTTCGAAATACCGTTCTCCAAGTGTTAGCGACATGCCACGGGTATTCGGCTTTGCATTCATCGCCATCAGTTTGCGGTGAATATGTTCCTGACCCGGCAGCGCTTTGACCGCAGTTGTTGCGGGTGCTGCTATTGCTGCACCAATGGCGGGTTCAGCCTGTTGTGCCTCATTCTGCAGTACTTCAGGAATCACCTGATAGTCGCTTTGCTGCTGCGCGATCTGCGCACCGGCATCGAGTATCGGTTCAAGCTGATACTGAGGGGTTAGCTGCAGCGAGTCCGGCGCCAGTAACTGCTGGTCGGTCGCTTGCGGTGCCGCTGCAACGGGTGGCACCTGTGCTGCCGTTGCTGGTGCAGTGCCAGTGATAGCCGGTACCGGATCCGGAGTAACGCTGGTCTGCAGGTTAGTGATCATCGGTGCGGGTTCGGCCACTGCAGGTACCATGGCCTGCTGACTTGCCGCTAATTGCGCCTGCAAACTGGCAAGCTGCTGGCTGAGTGACGCGAGTTGCGCCTGAATATCGCCGCCGGCATGTGCTGCTGCCATGATCGGTTCGGCACCGAACGGTGAATCAATGAGCGGTGTCTCAATGATTGTTGCCGATGCAATTTGCTGTTCAGACAACAGCGGGTCCTGCCCAAGTGCCATTTGCACCGAGTGGTTTGCTGTCAGTGAACGTGCACGCTGTTGCGCGGTGAGCGTTTGCAGCGTTGCAAGCTGTGCTTCATGAGCAACGCTTTGCGGCTTGCGAAACGCGGCTGCGGCATCTTCAGCACGCCGCAGTTGCTTACCTGCTGCCTGCAGCTCTTCACCGGCCAGTGACGCCACAATCGGGTCCTGACTGATCTGTGCATACGTTTGCTGGGCCTGTTCGAGCTCCGGCACATAGGATTTTTGCGTGGCACAACCGGCGAGGGTCATACCGATGAGAATCGGGGTTATCTTGAAAAGTGGTCGCTTTAACATGGATTCTACCGTTGAATTTTCGGCCAGCTTAGTTGTCTTGCAATTGACTTAGTGTCGCTTCAGCGTGTTCCGCTTCGCTGATTGCTTTCGCAAGATCAGCCTGAGCAATTGAAAGCTGCAGCAATTTTTGGGCTCGATCCGGTCGGTTATGCAGAAATAGTTGTTTCGCCTTGGCAAGCGACGCGTTGGCCGTGGTGTATTCAGCCATAGCGTAGGTTTCAGCACCGACGGCTTTGGCATCGCGGATAGCGTCTTCAGCGTAGTGGGTACTGCCCGGGCCACCTTTGATGCTGGTAGCACAGGCACTGAGCAATACGGCGACCGCGGCAATCGCGGTTAACGAGTAGTATTTTTTCATCGGTTTCCCTGCAGTCAGTTCATTGGCATGTCAATCACAGAGGCTGTGTCAACAAAGCGCGCTTAACTACTGATATTTAAAAGTTATGTCGTCTTACAGGGAGACGGCCGATGTACAAAGGAGATTGAGTCGTTACGGTTAAAATTTACCGGAATGACTAATAAATCACATAATTTCCGCAAGCAGCTTCTCAAGTGCCTCGATTTGCCCCTGATCACCCGGCGGTCGGGCGATGGCAATGTGCTGGCTGAAACCTCGCTCAACAGCGAGTGAGGCGCAGCGATCGCTGTTTACCACCAGCGGTGAGTCGAACAGTGCAGGGTGGGCAGACGGCGGGATAAGCTGCAGCAGATTTTCAAGGCCTTCGTTACTGGTGACACTAATAATGCAGGGCAGCAGTGACACTGTGTGATCTCTTATCGAGTCCCTAACTGCCGGCAGTTGTCGTTTGTAAACCCGCAGATAATGCACTTCATGCCCCTGTTGCTGCAGTGCTGTTTTTAGCCCACCTCTGCCGCCCAAGACGCTGATAATCGTCACCATACCGTCAGGGATACCGGATTTATCCAGGTAGGAAAGCAGATCTTCGCTACTACCGTTTTTGGGCGGTACATAGTCCGGCACAATTCCATATGGTTGCAGTGCCGTGGCAGTCGTACTGCCTATGCAGGCGATTTTTTGAAGCTTTAGTGAATTTAAGGCACCGCATGCTTTTGCCCCTTCCACTGCATTGGTGCTGGTGAAAATGCACATTTTACTGCGCTGTAAGGCATTTGATTCCAACTCACTCAAACAGTCGCTGCGCAGTCTGATGGCAATAGCCGGAAACAGCACGGGGGTAACGTCAAGTGCAGAAAGCTTTTTTACAAACGCTGCGGTCTGATGCGCCGGGCGCGTAACAATAACAGCAGGTTTTTGACGATTGTCAGCTGTTGGCATGGGCCAGATGCCGGACAATTTTGTCGGCACCGTTAGCAAGCAGCGTGTCGGCCACCGCATTGCCAAGCGCCGCTGCATTCTCGGGTGCGTCGGTCATTTCCGCGCGAACTACCTGACTGCCGTCCGGCATTGCCACCAGTC
This sequence comes from uncultured Granulosicoccaceae bacterium, assembly GCA_964481315.1. Classification (GTDB taxonomy): domain Bacteria; phylum Pseudomonadota; class Gammaproteobacteria; order Granulosicoccales; family Granulosicoccaceae. The sequence continues at coordinate 13,958 of CAYZVB010000046.1, read as the reverse complement.
CGCGCAGGTGTAATTGATCCTGTTGCAGCGTGGCGTAAGCGGCGATGGGTGTCTGGCAACTGCCGCCAAGCTTCGCGTTAAGGCTTCGTTCGCAGATTACACGGGTAGCAGTATGCGTATCGTGCAGCGGTGCCAGCAGTTCATTAACGCGTTGATCGGTGCTTGAACACTCGACCCCGATGGCTCCCTGGGCACAGGCTGGCAGCAGTGTTTCAGGCGCCAGTTCACAACGAATGCGATCCTGCATTTGCAGTCTTATTAAACCGGCGCTGGCCAGTATGATGGCATCGAAATCACCGCGATCGAGCTTTTGCAGTCGGGTATTTACATTGCCACGCAGATCGAGCATTTGCAGATGCGGGTATTTCTCCAGCAGCTGGCTCTGGCGTCTGAGACTACAGGTACCGACTTTGGCACCTTCGGGTAAATCATCAAGCGTGTTGTAGTGGTTGGAAACCAGCGCATCGGTCGGGTTGTCGCGCGGCAGTATGACCGACAGGTGCAGACCGTCGGGGAATTCGGCCGGTACGTCTTTCATTGAATGCACGGCAAGGTCTGCTCTGCCGTCGAGCATGGCGCGCTGCAGTTCCTTGATAAAAAGGCCTTTTCCACCGATTTTGGCCAGTGGTGTTTCAAGAATTTCGTCGCCGCGTGTGCTCATTGGTACCAGCACCGATTCAACCCGGTGCTGCGCAAGCCGCCGTTGCACTTCTTCTGCCTGCCAGACGGCAAGCGGGCTTTTGCGGGTTGCAATGCGCAATGGTGTTGACATCTTCTTTTGCGGTCCGTGGTTTGTGCGTCGCTGCGCGGGGTCAGGTAAGTTATTATCTGTCAAAAGCAACGTGAATGACATGCTAGTGTACTGGATCAAACAGTGTAGTCACGACCACACCATTTGATCCAGCACACCAGCCGGCGATTGTCGCTTCTTTCCCTGTAATTAAAGAGCAAAACACCAATGAGCAATACCCTCTGGGGTGGCAGATTTACAGAAAGCACTGACGAATTTGTACAGGCGTTTAC
>CAYZVB010000046.1:6520-12925 GCA_964481315.1 uncultured Granulosicoccaceae bacterium | reverse complement strand
GCGCATGGCACAACAGGATATCAACTGTTCCAGAGCCCATGCGCGCATGCTGGGTCACGTAGGTGTGCTAAGCGAAAAAGACGTTAGCGATATCCTTCAGGGGCTCGATGCAATTTCTGCAGAAATTGAGGCCGGTGAGTTTCCGTGGTCGGTGGCGCTTGAAGATGTGCACATGAACATAGAAGCTGAACTTACTCGACGCATTGGTGATGCCGGTAAAAGGCTGCATACCGGGCGCTCACGCAATGATCAGGTCGCAACCGATATTCGTCTGTATGTACGCGATGCTATTAACCTGGTGTGCGCACAGGCACAGCGGCTGCAGCATGGCATGCTGTCTCTGGCCGAAGCGAATGCCGATGTCATCATGCCGGGCTTTACGCATTTGCAAACCGCCCAGCCGGTAACCTTCGGACACCATGTTATGGCCTGGTTCGAAATGATTAAACGTGATGTCGAACGCTTTAACGACTGTGCTAAACGCGTCGATGTCATGCCGCTGGGTGCCGCGGCACTGGCCGGTACGCCATACCCGATTGACCGTGAAATCAGTCGTCAGCACCTGGGTTTTGCATCGGTTACCGCCAACTCACTGGATGCGGTGAGTGATCGAGACTTTGCCATTGAGTTTTGCGCTGCCGCGGCAATTACCATGACACATCTTTCACGCATGGCCGAAGAACTGGTGCTGTGGTCCTGCGCGCAGTTTGATTTTATTGAACTACCCGATCGCTTTTGCACCGGTTCGAGCATCATGCCGCAAAAGAAAAACCCCGACGTTCCGGAACTGGTGCGCGGTAAAACCGGTCGCGTCAACGGACACCTGATTAGCCTGCTGACGTTAATGAAGTCACAGCCGCTTGCCTACAACAAAGATAATCAGGAAGACAAAGAACCGTTGTTCGATACCGTCGACACACTGCACGATTGTCTTTGTGCGTTTGCCGATATGATTCCAGCTATTATTCCAAAGCCCGAAAACATGTATATGGCGGCGAAAAAAGGATTTGCTACTGCCACCGACCTTGCTGATTATCTGGTACGCAAAGGGCTGCCGTTCCGCGAAGCGCATGAAGTGGTTGGCAATGCAGTACGCTTTGGCGTTGAGCAGCAACGCGATCTAAGTGAGATGACTATTGAGGAATTACAGGGTTTTCACAGTGCTATCACTGATGATGTTTTTGAAGTGCTGACACTCGAAGGTTCTGTGGCCAGTCGATCACACGTTGGCGGCACTGCACCGGAACAGGTCCGACAGGCAATTAAAAACGCCCGCGAAGCACTTGATCAAACTGCCTGAGGCTCAGACGTTTTATCTGTGGCAAAGCGCAGTTATTTGCACCGGTCGTTAGCCGGTCAGTTCGTCATCAATGGTGTGAGGCGGTTCGGCACAGCCAACATCGGGCGCGCTGTTGGTGCCGTGCCACTGCACCCGGTTAAGGCCGTTTAATGCGGCCACACGATAGGCTTCTGCCATCGTCGGATAATTAAAAGTGTTTTCGGTGAAGTAGGTGACTTTGTTACCCGGTGCCGGCTGACGCATGATGGCCTGGCCGATATGAATAATTTCCGATGCCTGGTAACCAAAGCAGTGAATACCCAGTATTTCCAGTGTGCCGGTGTGAAACAGCAGCTTAATCATGCCGGTAGTTTGCCCGGTGATCTGGGCGCGGGCGATGGATCGGAACAGGGCACGTCCTACTTCGTACGGCACCTTGCGTTCGGTCAGTTCCGCTTCAGTGTGACCGATTGAACTGATCTCGGGGTCGGTGTAAATACCGGTAGGGATATCACTGATTAACTGATCGTCACACTGACCTTCACCGATGTGGGTGCCGGCAAAGCGGCCCTGATCGTAACTGGCGCTGGCAAGGCCCGGTGCGCCGACCACATCGCCAACCGCATATATATGCGGCACACTGGTGCGATAGTTATCGTCGACATCGAGTTGTTTGCGGTTGTTGGTTGTGAGGTTGGCTTTTTCGAGCTGTAGATTTTCCGTGGCACCGGAACGGCCGTTGGCCCACAGAACTACATCGGCTTTGAATCTTTTGCCGCTGGCCAGATGCAAGATCACGTCATCGTCATTCGCCTCGACACGCTGGTAGGTTTCGTCGTTGCGAACCGTGACACCGATTTCGCGAAAGTGATAACCCAGTGCATCGGAGATTTCTGCATCGAGAAATGACAGCAGCCGGTCGCGGGTATTGACCAGATCGACCTTGGCACCGAGGTTGCCAAATATCGAAGCATATTCACAGCCGATCACACCTGCACCGTAAATAATTACCGACCGCGGTACAAAGTCAATGTTCAGAATAGAGTCGCTGTCGCAAACTCGTGGATGACTGAAGTCAATGTCGTCAGGCTGGTATGGAACCGAACCTGCGGCAATAACGATGTGGTCGGCACGGCAGGTTTCCATGCTGCCGTTTTTATGCAGTATTTGCAGTGTGTTCGGATCGAGAAAGCTTGCAGACCCCCGGTACAGATCCACGCGGTTACGGAAATAGAATTCCTCGCGCATGCGAACCTGATTGTCGATCACCGACTGCGCCGACTTCACCAACTCCTGCCAGGTCACATCAATATGGCCCACGCGTCGGCGGAATATCGGGTCGACCCGGAAACGACTGACCATTTGCACCGAGTGTCGCAAGGATTTGCTTGGTATCGTGCCCCAGTGCGTACAGCCGCCACCCACGTCCTTATAGTGTTCGATAATGGCGACATGCTGACCGCACTTGGCGAGCTTCATCGACGCACCTTCCCCGGCAGGGCCGGAGCCGATCACAATTGAATCGTAGTGTTTTATAGCCATGTTATTTAGTGTAGGCGCTTGGGCGGGTACATGAGGGAGTGGCGGCGCGGAGTGTAACAAGTTCAGACCATCGATTGACAAGGTTATCGGCTTGTCACATCGGCGGTAATATGTGCCGGTTGCGCACCGTTCAACTGTCTTGCCGCCGGTTTAATCCGTATCTGACTGCGATACAAATTTACACTAGAATCAAATCATGAATTTTGCACAGTTTGGTTATATCAAAGTAGCGGCATTTGCACCGGTCGTGTCCATCGGAAACCCGGTGGCGAATGCCGATGCCATTATCGAATGCCTGCAACTACCGTCTAATGACGGTGTGTCGCTGGTGGCCTTTCCCGAGCTATCAGTCACCGGCTACACCTGTGAAGATCTGTTTTTTAATCAGGGTATGGTCGATCAAATCCACGCTGCGCTGGCGCGTATAGCCCGTGCGGCGACTACCCGGACCGTCGTGGTCGGTGCGCCCTGGCGGCTGCGCGACGGTCGTATGGTCAATGCAGCATTTGTCTGTCAGGCGGGTCAGGTTGTCGGTGCTGTGCCGAAAATATCCAACCCGAATTACGGGGAGTTTTACGACAAGCGCTGGTTTGTTTCCGGAGAGGGTATCGATGAAACCATTGAGAGTGCCGAACTCGGTACCTTTCGTATGGCGACAGACCAGTTGTTTGTATTGGGAGAATCCTGCTTTGCGATAGAGATCTGCGAAGATCTCTGGCATCCGGTACCACCGTACAGCACTCACGTCCGCGCCGGTGCTGAGTTGATTGTTAATCTTTCTGCCAGTAATGAACTGGTCGCCAAGGCAGACTACCGTCGTGACCTGGTTCGAATGGCCAGCGCTCAGGGAGTCTGTGCGTATTTGTATGCATCAGCGGGCCCTACCGAGTCGACCCGCGATATTGTATTTGGCGGCCACCATATGTTTGCAGAAAACGGTGTATTGCTGCAGGAATCCGAACGATTTGCGATAAACGGCTCAAGCCTCACCGCAGAGATGGACTGGCAGCTGTTGCGACATGATCGAACCCGCAACAATACTTTTGCCTGCGCTGCCCGTCCGCAGGGCTATCGCACAGTCGGTCAGCAGCCTGCGTTGCCAATAGAGCAATTGCAGCGCAGTTACAGGGCACATCCGTTTGTACCGAATGATGAATCGGAATTTTCGGCACGCGCTGTCGATATTCTGAAAATACAGTCCACCGGACTTGCACGGCGGATGATGGCATCACATGCAAAGACGCTGGTGTTAGGCCTCTCCGGCGGACTCGATTCAACGCTTGCGCTGCTGGTGTGTATTGATGCACTGGAAATTCTGCAGCGTGATCACAGTGATCTGGTGGTGATCACCATGCCTGGTCCTGCCACCAGTGATCACACGCTGCAAAGCGCGCGCATGCTTGCCAGTGCAGCGTCGGCCAGCCTGATGGAAATACGCATCGACAAATCGGTCGAACAACACCTTAAAGATCTTCAACACAGCGGCGATCACGATGTGGTGTTCGAAAACGCACAGGCGCGTGAACGGACTCAGGTGTTATTCGACATGGCAAACAAAACCGGCGGCATTGTGGTGGGTACCGGTGATTTGTCCGAACTTGCGCTTGGCTGGTGTACCTATAACGCCGACCATATGTCGAGTTATAATGTTAACGCCAGTGTGCCTAAAACGCTGGTGAAATACCTGTGCCGTTGGTACGCCAGACACCGGGCAGATAAAGCGTTGTCCGAAGCGCTGTTGCGCGTGCTCGACACCCCGATCTCACCCGAGCTTGTGCCGTCGGATGATGACGACATTGCACAGGAAACAGAGTCAATAATCGGCCCTTATGAGTTGCATGACTTTTTTATCTACCACTGCATCAGAAATGGTTTTAATGCACAGAAAATATTTCATCTGACATTGTTGTCGTTTGACGGAAAATACGATCAGGTGACTGTAAAAAAGTGGTTAAGACTCTTCTTCCGGCGCTTTTACACACAACAGTTTAAACGCAGCACGCTGCCTTCGGGCCCCAAAGTCGGTAGTGTCAGTCTGTCTCCGCGTGGTGACTGGCGTATGCCGGATGAAGCCAGTGTTGATGCGATACTTGAACAGATTGATCAGCTGTAAGCCTGTGGCACATTTGCTGTCACAGCCTGACTGCGCACCTGTTTAATTTCCATTCTGATAAACAAAAGAGCGCTACTACATGACTGCAGTGATTGACAGCTGTTTCGACGGCGGCAACATTCGTCGCATAGACAGTGATGATCAGTCACTGATACGGCTTGAAATTGAAGCGGATGCAGGTGGTGAGTTTTATCAATGGTTTTACTTCCGTATCACCGCAGCGCGTGATTCAGAGTTTCAGGTAGTCATCGAAAACGCAGCCACCAGTTCCTACCCTGCCGGCTGGGAAAACTATAACGTGGTAGTGTCGAATGATCAGAAAAACTGGTATCGAATAGCAGCAACGTACGACAGCGGCAGGTTGCGCTTTCCAGTTACATTGCAAAGCGATGTACTCTGGGTTGCCTACTTTACGCCTTATTCGCTGCAACAACACGCCGAACTCATTGGCAGAATTTCAACTGTACAAAACGTACGCTGTTTAATCCCCGGCCACACGGTGGATGGCCGCAGCATAGATTGTTTGCAAATAGGTAACCCCAATGCGGCGATCAAAGTGTGGGCGATTGGCAGACAACACCCGGGTGAGACCATGGCGCAGTGGTGGATGGAGGGTTACCTCAAAAGACTAACAGACTACAACGATGCGGTAGTGCGTGAATTGTTAAAGCAGGTGGTGTTCTATGTGGTACCAAACATGAACCCGGATGGCAGCTATCGCGGTTACCTGCGTACCAATGCGGCAGGCAGAAATCTTAATCGTGAGTGGAGTGATGCCACACCTGAGTACTCACCCGAGGTATATTATGTGCGGCAGAAAATGCATGAAACCGGTGTCGACTTTTGCCTCGATGTACATGGCGACGAAGCGATACCTTATAACTTCATTGCAGGTACAGAAGGCATTGATTCATGGAATGAACAACGCCAGCTGCTGCAGGACAAATTTAAAAGTAACCTGCAAAGTGCCAACCCGGATTTTCAAACCACAGTCGGTTATCCGGTCACACCACCCGGACGTGCCAATTACGCTATTTGCAGCAGCTATATTGCAGAGACTTTCAATTGTCCGGCAATGACGCTGGAAATGCCGTTTAAGGATACCGAGTTGTCACCTGACCCGCTTAACGGCTGGTCGGCAGTACGTTCGGCAAAGCTCGGGCACTCCTGTATAGATGCAATCTACAGTATCGTTGATGACCTGTAGCGAACTAACAGTGACAGCGTTTCCGCACTGATGCTGTAGCTGCTCTGATGTTTTGAATATCGAACACCGCAGCTTTTTCGTCGTTACTGCCAAACGGCTGGTAGTGAATAGAAACCTGTTCACTTGAGGCAATTCTGCGCAGCGTACTGATCGGGCTGCGTACGCTGGCCTGAGTCAGCGTGCGGTTAATTTTCCAGCTTTGCATAACATCTTGTTCGTTATTCAGCCTCAGGATCACACGGCTGCTGTCAGTGCCAAGTACAT
>CAYZVB010000046.1:1690-6420 GCA_964481315.1 uncultured Granulosicoccaceae bacterium | reverse complement strand
TGCTGCCAGAATAAAACACGTTCCGACAAGCACTGTGTTGCCGGCGTGATGTAACTTGTTTTTTAGTCGATATCTGGAGAGTGCAATCTGGTAGCTTTGTCTTACCCGTCCTTTTTTAATTACCCGGCAGCTGACAGAACCGACATAGGTAGACAGTTGAAACTGATCAATTTGTTGTCGATGTTCATTTGCTCTGATCAGGCAAACGCCGGTAATAGCAGATAGTGCTACTGCTGCAGCCCAGATAATCAGGAGTTGTGATTCAACTACCAGCAATGCTGCCAGTGTCAGGCCGGTTGCAATCAGCGCGGCTCGTAGATTGGTGTACGCAAGCCCCATGGGCCCGGCAATAAGAGTTAAAACAATCTGTACCGCTAAGGTTTTTAGCAATCAGGTGTCCCCGTAACTCACTGTGGTCGCGGTGCATGCAATGCACCGCGGTATGATTACGGCGACGGTTAAAATTTCTTTAACAACAACTGTTAAATAGTGAAATGTAGTGGTGTTTGGAACGGCAGCCTATCTGGCCAGGTCAGTGATGTTAGCGTTTAGCACTTTGGCCAGATCATTCACCCCGAGTTCAAGCTGCAGACCACGTCTGCCACCGCTGACAAAAATAGTGTCGAAGTTGCGGGCTGCCGCATCGATACAGGTTGCATACTGCTGGCGTTGTCCCAGAGGGCTGATACCGCCAACGATATATCCGGTCATTCGCTGGGCTGCCTGCGGTTCGGCCATCGCTGCCTTGCGACCATTGCAGGCTGCCGCAAGCTTCTTCAGATCCAGCTGATCTGCGACGGCAACCAGTGCTACAACCGGTTTTTTCGTGTTGCCATCAATCACTGCCATCAGTGTTTTAAAAACCTGCTGCGGATTCTGATCGAGCTCACTGGCAGCGTGTTCACCGAAGTTTCTTTGTTCAGCATCGGCACTGTACTGCCTGATGGTGTACGGTATTTTCAGCTTGTCCAGCAGCTTCACGGCGGGTGTCATTGATTTCTCTTTTTGACTTATCTTTGAGAACGGGTGTTAACCCTACCTGTGTGTTTGAGAGATTTATCACAAATGCACGCAACTCGACAAACTGAATATGCGTCGAGGTTCAGTAAACTCTGTGGCGTATTCATGCATGATGCTCGGACATCATCTCTTAACACTTCACAGCCGTCTTATACATTGCCCAGTTTCCCGATCAACTTTCACTTGCGCACCGGTGTGTGTTTGCTGCTGCTGCTTTTCGGGCCGGCATCCGGTAACGGGAATGAAGCGCAACCCACCACCGCCAGAGAGATAAAAGTCACTAACGGGACACCGGTTGAAGCCGGTGAGTACCCGTTTTTGTCAGCGCTTTTGTCAGGGCGTGAGGCCAGTGTGATATTGGGCAACCGCGTGGTTTCTGGGGAATATCTCGGGGCCGGATTAATACAACCGTTTGGCGGTCCGATTGTCGATTGCGGACTGGCGTTTGATATTTGCTATGGTGCTGCAAATCGGGTGTGTTCCATTGTGTTCGATTTCACCACGGCAGAGTCTGCGGCGCTGAGCCCTGCACAACAACTGTCCAACTGCCGTGAGGGTGGCGGTATTGGTGCGATCTTCAGAACCAACGGTGCATTTGCCGTGCGGCGCGACCTGGGAGGTCAGCCACCGCAGATACCCGCTGTCGCAGTCTCCGATCAGGCCTCCTACGACGCACTGATGTTTGCCCTGTCTGGTGGAGGTGAGGCACAGGTTGAAGTGTCGGCTGTGGTGCCGGATACCATCCTGTGCGGGGCCACCTACCTCGGTGATTTGTGGGTATTAACTGCTGCGCACTGCGTTATCGACATCGACGATGCAGGCAGCTTTCGCATACGTGAGCCAGCCGAGTTACTGGTGAATGTTGGCGCGTATGATTTGCGTTACGAACAAGACCTGGCACAGCCGGTGGCCGAGGTGATCCCCGCAAACTATCAGTTATCCGGTCCCTGGGGTGAAAACGACGTGGCGTTACTACGGCTTTACTCGCCACCGCCGCGTGGTAAGGGAGTCGGTTTGATTTCACGTCAGAACCTCGATGCCAGCAGTGCGGCATTTGATCAGGCTTTAATACTCGGCTGGGGGAGTACCGGCGTTCGCGCCCCGCTGACACCGTTACCCGAAGTGCAGGAAGTCAGTCCTGTGCCGTTATCGGCGCTGCTAAACCTGCACACCACCGATAGCTGCAGTAACGAATGGCAGCGGTTTTTAAAGAACAACAATCTCAATACTGGCGGGCTTAATCTGCGGTCGATCCATGTGTGTGCGTCCAACCCTGAGCAACAGCAGGATGCCTGTCAGGGTGACAGCGGCGGGCCGCTACTGGTCAATGTGGAAGGCGACTGGCAACTCGCCGGTGTCACCAGTTTCGGCCTTGGCTGTGGTGCCACAAACAGTGTGCCAGGCGTCTACGCAAGTGTGCCTGCATTTGCTGAATGGATATATGCACATACGGATTCGTCACGGGCACCGCCGACGGTGGTACAGGTGCAATTTAGCGATGCAGGCCTGCAAAGCAACAGCGCCGGTTCGATGGACTGGACGCTGTTGTTTTTCCTAACAGCCTGTCTTGGCTGTCGTCGTCACCGATGGGTTACAACAAATAAAAACCAACTACTACGGTAGCTGTGTTCGCTCGGGCCTAACCATGCTAATGTTTCGGTCCCGGCGTGTCTGTTTCATATAACAACCGATATACGGGCTGCGCTGTACTCATGATTCTTAGGATTGTCTCAAAGGTACATAAATGAAATCTTCAATTACTTTCATACTGTTGTCTGCGGCACTGGCCGCTCTGCTGACCGGTTGCGGGTTTAAGTCTGACTTATACCTGTCGGATATCACACCGGTTCCCGAAACGGTAATTACTGATTTTCCGCCGCTGCCCACGCTGCCTCCGGCTGACGGAAGCGCCAATCCGGACAGTGTGGTTGTCGAAATTCCTCCACTTGAAGATGAAGCGGAAAAGAAAAACACCAACTAAAGCCCCATCTGAATGACCCACATAGAAAAGCGTAATGGTGAACTGCATGTAGAAGCAGTGGCCTGTTCACAACTTGCAGATCAATTCGGTACACCGCTGTTTGTATACTCGCGCTCTGCAATAGAGCAGGCGTGGCAGGCCTTTGATGCCGCACTGGGCGACAGGCCGCATCTGGTGTGTTACGCCATGAAGGCAAATTCAAATCTTGCAGTTTTAAACGTGCTGGCGAAGCTTGGCAGCGGTTTTGATATTGTGTCCGGCGGTGAACTCGAACGCGTGCGCGCCGCCGGCGGTGACATGAACAAGGTGGTGTTTTCCGGTGTTGGTAAAACCATCGACGAAATGGCACTGGCACTTGAAGCGGGTATCCGCTGTTTCAATATCGAATCCAATCACGAGATTGAACAACTGGCGCAGGTTGCCGACGCGCACGGTGTGGTAGCACCGGTATCAGTACGGGTAAATCCCGATGTTGATGCGAAAACCCATCCGTATATTTCTACCGGCCTGAAAGACAACAAATTCGGTATTGCTTTCACGCAGGCGCAGGCCGCCTACCGGCGTATTGCCGAGCTGCCTTCACTGCAGGCGGTTGGAATGGACTGTCACATCGGATCACAGCTGACCGACATATCACCCTACCGCGATGCGATAAGCCGTCTGTTGTCACTGTGCGATCAGCTGGAGGCAGATGGTATTCGTTTGCATCATCTCGATCTGGGTGGGGGTCAGGGCATTCGCTACAAAGATGAATCTACCCTCGATCTGACCGGCTGGGCCGGTGCCATGTACGAAGAACTTGGTGATCGAGACTATGAAATTATTGTTGAGCCGGGTCGCAGCATTGTTGGTAACGCAGGCGTCTTGCTGACACAGGTAAACACGCTTAAGCACAGCGAAGATAAAAACTTTGCGGTAGTTGACGCAGCCATGAACGATCTTATCCGACCGGCGCTGTACAGTGCCTGGCAGGATATTGTGTCGGTGACCGACAACAACACAGAAGCGAAGCACTACGATATTGTCGGTCCGGTCTGTGAGTCTGCAGACTTTCTTGGCAAAGACCGCGCACTGAGCCTCGACAACGGCGACCTGCTTGCAGTGTTGTCTGCCGGTGCCTACGGGTTTTGTATGGCCTCGAATTACAACTCGCGCCCGCGTGCCGCCGAGGTCATGGTCGACGGCTCGGATGTGCACCTGATTCGCGAGCGCGAGACAGTACAATCACTGTTCGCCGGTGAACATGTTTTAGCAGCCGGCTAAACGCGGCAATACCAGCCGCAGCGCTTTCCAGGCTCTTTGGTAACAGACACAGGGAACAGGGAATCCTTCCTTCCCTGTCGCGCAACGTGCCGTTGCCCTTTCCTTCTTTTTAGATTCTGCGTTTCGGCAAAACAGCCGGCAGTGAGTGTGCCTGCCGCGCTATCGCAATATCGTTCAGCCGCTTATATCCGCGTGCAGTCTCGGGAGCGCCGGGCATGAATATTTGCCTGAAAAATTCTCTGTTTAGTCTACGTTTAATAGCAGAGCGTGGTCGGGATGTACGTGATTCATCTGCTTAACGATTCTTACAAAATATATAAAAAACAATAATCTAATCGTTAAACGTGATTTTTTACTTTAACATCCTTCGCCAATAAGAGGGGTGCGCCCCTGACTTTGAATACCGGAAATCACAGCGCGTCAAATGCCAATCGAATTCACCAAAATGCATGGGATTGGCAATGAT
>CAYZVB010000046.1:0-1680 GCA_964481315.1 uncultured Granulosicoccaceae bacterium | reverse complement strand
ACGAGCCCCTGGGGTTGTCCACAGAAGAAATCCGTCGGCTTTCGCATCGGCGCTTCGGCATTGGTTTTGATCAGTTGCTGGTGGTCGAACCACCGACCTGCGACGAAGCTGAGTTTAACTACCGGATATTCAATGCCGACGGCGGCGAAGTAGAAAACTGTGGCAACGGAGCACGTTGCTTCGCCCGCTATGTGACAGACAAAGCGCTGACCAGTAGTGCACAGATTCCGGTCATGACTTCAACCGGCCTGATGACACTGACGGTAGGCGACAACGGTCTGGTTACCGTGTCGATGGATACGCCGGTGTTTGAACCCGCGCAAATTCCGTTCGATGCCGACCGGGTCAGTGCCAGTTACGCCATTGAGGTGGCCGGTGAACAAATTGAAGCAGGGGCGGTTGCTGTAGGTAACCCGCATGTGGTGTTGCAGGTGGCATCGACCGATCAGGCAGATGTCGAGAGACTCGGGCCACTGCTGGAATCGCACCATCGTTTTCCAAACCGCGTAAACGCAGGGTTTATGCAGGTGGACAGTCGGTCGGAAATTCATCTGCGCGTGTTTGAACGCGGCGTTGGTGAAACTCTGGCTTGTGGTACCGGTGCCTGTGCTGCTGTAGCAGTTGGCATCAGACAGGGTGTACTCGACAGAGAGGTAACCGTGCATCTGCGTGGAGGTGATCTGCAGGTGCAGTGGGCAGATGATACGGCGCCGGTCCTGATGACCGGACCAGGTGAAACTGTTTTCGAAGGCAGACTTGAATAATGATAAGCAATAAACAACGAGCGCTGGCCGAAGAGCAAAGCTTCAACTACCACGAGTTCGACACTGACATTGTCGACTATCTGCGCAGCAGTCCGGACTTTTTTGCACGCCATCCGGAGCTGTTAATGGAAATCGAGGTACCGCACTATGAACGCGGTGCTGTGTCTCTGGTTGAAAAGCGTCTGGCGCTGCACCGTGAACAATATGACGATCTGCGTGAGCGAGTGGGTGAGATTGTTGAGGTTGCCCATCGCAATGACTACCTTGCCGATCTGCTGCACGAATACTCCGTGGGCCTGATTGCCGCAGACTCCATTGTCGAGGTATTTGAACTAACCCGGACTACCCTGGCTGAGAAGCTTCAGTGTGAAGACATCCGTACCATCATTGCCCGCAACGAAGTGGTCGATCTTTGTATGGACGATACCTGCAGCAGCGTGGTTTTGACCGACAACGGCTTTTCCACAGCGGTTGCAGATTTGCATACCCGCAAGGCGGTCTACTGCGGCCATGCCAGTCAGGAAAGAATTGAACGTTTTTTTCCGGCCACCACACTCAATGTGAAATCTGTTGCGATCATCAAACTTTCACACCATAGCGCCGGAACAGATGTGGTTGATATGGGTTACCTGGCACTGGCCAGTGAAGATAAATCCCGTTTTGCACCGCATATGGCAACTGATTTTCTGCAGCGCTTCGGTGCACTGCTCAGTGCACGGCTGGCGGTGTTTTATAACTGACCGGTTGGTTGCCGGTGGCTGAAACGTCGACAGTTGAATTCGATGCCACCATCGATGAGTTCTGCGAGTATCTGACGGTTCAAAGAAGATACTCATCACACACTGTAAAAAACTACCGCCGTGACCTCGACCGCATTGCTGCGGGTTTACGGCAGCTGGACGTCACCGACTGGTCC
>CAYZVB010000045.1:3723-21548 GCA_964481315.1 uncultured Granulosicoccaceae bacterium | reverse complement strand
GTACGATACAGTTTCGCGCTGGTCTCGCGTTTTGCGGTACTTGGAGCATGAAATCAAATCGTCAAATGACAGCTATTACGGTGCGTGTACAAAAACGTTGGGGTACGACGTATTTGAAAAGGAATTTAAAGATCAAAAACGCTTGCTGCCAGAGCTCAATAAAAAAGCAACCGAAGCACTGGAAAGCTGGCTTGATAAGCTGGTTAAGTGACTCATACTAGTTCGGGTGACGCAGCGCTCGCCTGGATGTTGAGTTACGCAGGTGATATTAAAGCAGGCAGCAATGCACCGAAAGGTGGATATGCAATTCGCAAATCATCTGTTGACCCTATATTGTCGGCAGGTCAGGCTTTCAGCTTTCAAATTTCCATTGGAGACGGTTCTCCTTCCGGTAACCATTACGATGTCGACTGTGTCGTGATTGGTTTACAGGGAATGCATTGGCAGGTGCATAAACATAGCGCACCTCGGCCTAGCAGGATTGCGCATCTGTAAGCAATCTTAAGTAGGGGGAGAAGTTAACAGCCATTATTTTTGAACAAATGAAACGTGAGTCGATAATACCTTGACAGCTTTTATCGTCATGAAATAATAAATTTCGCCTTATAATCGCTGGCTCGCTGCAGTTGCGCGCCCCGAATGTCCAAACTAGCAAGGCATTTTTTGTATATTGAGGTTCGAAATGAATTATCGTTTTTTCGTGCTGTGCGCACTCCTTCTCTCTGCCAGATTTGCTACCGCGCAAACAGCCGGCTATTGCATAGAGTCTGGTGCCGACGGTTACGGCTGGAATGGCACATCAACCTGCATCATAGGCAACACACCTGCTGGAACATGCGAAGACAGTGACGGCGATGGTTGGGGCTGGGATGGCACTGGTTCTTGTCAGATTAACATCCAACAGGGGCAGTGTATTGATACCGACAATGATGGCTGGGGCTGGGATGGTACAGATACCTGTCGCGTTGATGGAGTAACGCCTCCAGATCCGTTCCTTACTGTTACTGAAGCATGTATTGATACCGACGGTGATGGCTTTGGATGGGACGGTAATACAACCTGCCTGGTAAACGGGCAACCCGAAGGTACTTGTGTAGATTCTGACGGTGATGGTTGGGGATGGAACGGTACTGCCAGTTGCTTTATAGCACCAGAGGGTTGTGTCGATACTGACGGCGATGGCTGGGGATGGGATGGTCGGGCTACCTGTATGGTAGATGAAGGCAATCCCAACCCGCCTGGCAGTTGCGAGGAATTTAGTGATCAGGTATTTCAACAAGCAACAAGAGAAGAGTGCATAGCCCTTCAGGCACTCTATAACGCTACTGACGGTGACAACTGGGTTAACAACGAAAACTGGATTACGGAAAGCGATCCGTGCACATGGCACGGTGTCAGCTGCGATGCCGAAGGCGTCGAGCAGCTCATTCTGAACAACAACAACTTAACTGGAACAATTCCGCTGCAGATCGGAGGCCTGACTAACCTGACAGCACTGGAGCTGCCCGGCAATAACCTCAGTGGCTCTATCCCTGAAACAATAGCCGATATCACAACACTGGCAGTACTGACACTATCAAATAACAACTTAACCGGCATGCTGCCGCCAAGGCTCTTTGACCTCGAAAGACTCACGATTCTGGCGCTAGACGACAACCAGCTTGGCGGCAGCCTTCCTGGTACGCTGGACAATCTTAATCTCTACGTGTTTCAGCTGACTAACAACCAATTCACAGGATCGATTCCAGAGTTTGGAAACAATACCGCCATCGGATTTCTTAACTTTGGTAACAACCAATTTACCGGAACAGTACCTGATTCTCTGAGCACTCAGGCTAATATGGATGCGCTGTCTTTACAGCGCAATCAACTATCCGGCCCACTCCCTGCCAGCCTGCAAAACTTAACCGGGCTGCTGGGACTGTCCCTTTACGGCAACGGTTGTTTTACTTCTGACAGTGCCGCGCTTACCGTCTGGCTCGATGCCCGCGCAATCAACTGGGATGACGGCTGCTAGTAGTGTGGTTTGACGTTCGTGACTTCCCTTGTGAGTGTCGCTGTAGCTCTGGAATTCTTAAACGTTGAAGGCCTCAGACATTTGGTTGAAATAGAAATGGAGGCGGTGTTATGCAAAAAATTGCAATTCCCTGAATTAGAACACCAGCGCATGGCACCCAACGCAAACATAGCGCACCCCTTCATTTACAGATAGCAAGTTTTCGATTTTGCTATCGCATCACATCACCTGATAGTGAGCACTATATCTTTAAATCCAGTCGGGGTTTCCAAAATGGTCGGAACAGTTCGATCTTTGGGCAACGATCCATAACGACTTTCAACCCGGCGTCTTCGGCGAGTTTGGCGGCTTTGTCATCATAGACACCTATCTGGCCCCACAGGACACTGGCACCCACTGCTATGGCTTCTTCTGCAACTCCATAGAGTTCTTCGGGTCGGCGAAACACTTGTACCATGTCGATGGGTCGATCGACGTCGGCGAGCGATTTATAGACCTTAATACCGCGAATCTCTTTGAGTGCAGGGTTTGGATTAATGGGAATCATGTCGTAACCGGTCTCGTGCAGTACTCTTAATACCCCGTAACTGAATTTGGTTTTATCACCACTGGCACCGACCATGGCAATAGTTTTTACCGAGCGAAGTATTTCGGCAAGATAGGCTGAGTCATAGTGATACGGGCTTTGCATGTCTTCGGTCATGACTTGTCCTTCGGTGTGGCGATGTCCGCTTTGAGTTCGTGCGGTTCAAGCGGGTCGAGAAAAGGGTTGCGGTAAAGTTTATCGTGACTTTCTACACCAATTTCCAGCGTACAGTCAGTTATCGGTCGTGCCACACAAAGCACGACATAACCATCGTTAATTTGCCTGTTATTCAGGGCGACTTGCTTACGTTGATCCACTTCACCCGCAGTTAGTTTGGCGGCGCAGGTAATGCAGCCCCCGTACTTGCAGCCATACGGCAGGTCAACGCCCTGCTTGCGAAGGGTTTCCAATAAGGGTCTGCGTGCATTAACGGTATAAGTCGCTCCATTGCGGTTGGCAATGGTGATTTCCCGGGTATTGTTCATAGGTAGTTACTCAGTCGGTACCCTGGCATTCTGATACTTATAGCCAGATGTCACTGGTGCAGTCGCCACCCGGGTAACGTGTTTCATGGCAGCGGCTGGGTCCGTTAGGTTCATTGCCAAAGTTCACTATGAAGTCCTCATTGATTTTCATGCCACCGTTTTCAACATCGCAATCGATCATGACCATCACGCCGCCTTTGGTGCGAATATCCGGATAAAACTGATTGTCCCAGGTGGAAAAGAGAGAAGTGGTGACATACAGTCTTTTACCGTCGAGTGATAGTTGAAACATCTGTGGGCCACCGGCGACGTCTGTGCCATTCACCTGTGGTGCTTTGCCGAGCAATCCGCCCATCCATACCTGGCCGGTGAGTTTTGGCTTGTGCGGGTTACTGATGTCATATTGGCGCATATCACCGTGCAGCCAGTTGTTCAGATAGAGGTATTTGTCATCCATCGACACCAGAATGGCAGACATAACGCCGGGTATTGGTATAGGCCATTCGGGATGAGGTTCGTTATCGATGTCGATAATTTTTTCCCACTCCCACTTGCCGGCGTCCGATTTCCAGAAGTGAATAACATTGGCACTTAATGCCGCACCACAAAAGCCGTGTGTGCTGTCGGGGTTATGGTGAAACTTAACTTCCAGCGGGATTAATCCGTCTTCCCCGAGATACATGGTTTCTATGGGCTCGCGTTTTTCAAAATCCCATAGATGCAGTCGCCGACCGTACTTAAGATGCCCCACCTCTTCGAGATCGAAGCCGGGCATAAATGTATTGGGTGCCGCCCACTCTGAGCTGACCATAATGTTGTGTCTGGGTTGGTACCAGAAATCGTAACTAAACGGGATATCACCCATTGTGGCTTCCCAGCGCCCAACAATTTCGAAATCTTTATTCACATGTAAGTAGCCGCCGGGCGCTTCGCCCTTTGCATCACCGAGAAAGGAAATGATGATTTCAGAACCCAGGCAATGCACCGTGTGTGGACCGGATAAATTTGCTTTGGCTTTAATTTCTGCGCCGTCGATAATTTTCTGCAGCCTTGGTGCTCGTGGATCGGTGGCGGTATCTACCACGTGAATGTTGTTGGAGCGCACGCCGGGGACAAGTAAATACCTGCGAGACATCGAGGCGTCACTGTGACAGGAAGAGCATGCATTCCAGCCCATGTGGTGCAGCTCGTCGCCGATGCCCGGCATTTCCAGCCGGTGAATCACCTGCGAGTAGGTGGGGCTGTCCGGGTCTGCATCAACCGTGGCGAGGTAATCGGGTTTCTGTATGCCAGTGCCGGTATAGATGGCAATGGTGTACAGCAGATTTTCGCGCGGTGCGGAAATCGCCTCGGCCGGGCTGGCATATCCGGGCCCGCAGCAGGTTTTTTCAGACATTCGAATCTCGTTGTCGAGAGAAGTCGTATTATCGTATAATGAAAAAATGATTATCACAATACAAGAAAATGCATCTTGAACGTTTGCTCATGATTCTGGAAATCGTCGGCCAGAAGGGTGAAGCCTCGGTGGCGGACGTGTGCGCGCACTCCGATCTGCCGAAGCCTTCGGTCTACCGACTGGTGCAGGATCTGGTTGGTGTGGGTCTGCTGGAACCGGTTGCCAAAGGCCGTTTCATTTTAGGCACGCGTTTAAAGCGCATCGCGCAGAGTGATCAGTCTGATCGCGCGCTGCTTGAAGTTGTGCAACCGGCTTTAAAAGCGGCGGCAGACAAGCACGGTGCGTGTTTTTTTCTATCTCGTCTGCGTGCTCGTGCAGTGGAAATAATTCATGTGGAAACGCCGGATACCGGTGTCTCGTATTTACATCCCGGGTTAGGGAAGCGTCCGCTTCACGCTTGTTCTTGTTCAAAGGCGGTTGCTGCGTTCTCCCCTGAGCTGTCATTAACCAGAGAGTTGGAAGGTCGTCTAAAGGCGTATACGGAATTTACGCTGACAAGTATCGAAGATATACACGCCGAGTTTGCAGCGATACGTCAACGTGGCTATGCCGAATGTGTCGAAGAGATTGAGCGCGGCATGTGCTCGGTGGCGGCACCGCTTGGAAACAGTGAATTCGGTAGAACGCTGTCGGTAGGTGCTACTGGTTCTGTGCGTGTATTTAACCCTGCATTCAGAGCCGCATTGGGCAAAGAGCTCGTTGTATTAGGAGAGGAGTTTGCCCGTGTGTTTGCGTGGAAAGACACGGTTGCAGAAAAAACCGGTTAGATCGGCAACACGTAGAAGTATTTTTCCTAAACCTTATTCTGCTGGAATAAAACCATGACTCAATCTGATGATTTCGGGTTTGGCACCCAAATTCGAAAATCTCCCTACTTTGATGCAACTGTCAGGTGGGGGGCGAAAGATTTTTCAGTTTACAACCATATGTATATTCCCAGAGATTTCGGTGACCCTGAACAAAACTTCTGGAATCTGGTTAACGATGCCATTTTGTGTGACGTTGCCGTCGAACGGCAGGTGGAAATAACCGGCCCTGATGCAGCGGAGTTTGTACAGCAACTCACACCCAGAAACCTGTCCGCTATGGCGGTTGGTCAGTGCAAGTACATTCTGATTACCAATCAGGACGGTGGTATTTTGAATGATCCGATATTACTGCGTCTGGCTGAAAACCATTTCTGGATATCACTGGCAGACAGCGACATTCTGTTATGGGCGCAAGGTGTGGCAGTGCACGCCGGAATGGATGTAGTGATTAGCGAGCCCGACGTATCGCCGCTGCAATTGCAGGGTCCGAAGTCTGGTGAGGTAATCCGCGCGCTTTTTGGTGATGAAATAATCGATCTGCGCTACTACTGGTTACGCGAAATGGAACTCGGCGGCATACCGCTGATCGTATCGCGTACCGGGTGGTCTAGTGAGCTCGGGTATGAAATCTACCTCAGAGATGGCAGCCGGGGTGATGAACTTTGGGAAAAGATCATGTCTATTGGCAAACCTGTGGGGTTGAAGCCCGGGCATACCTCATCGATACGTCGCATTGAAGGCGGCATGCTTTCTTATCATGCCGATGCCGATAATCAAACGAATCCGTTCGAGTTGGGGTTTGATCGACTGGTCGATCTTGATATGCAGGCAGATTTTATTGGCAAAGAGGCATTGCGTCGTATTCGTGAGCAAGGTGTTGCGCGAAAGCAGGTGGGCTTGATCATCGAAGGGGAGCCACTGCAAGGTCCCAACACCACATTTTGGCCGGTAATGGCAGGCGAGAACAAAGTGGGTAAAGTCACCTCTGCGGTGTATTCACCAAGATTAAAACAGAACATCGCGCTGGCTATGGTTGGAGCAAATGCAGCGCAAACTGATTCAGAAGTCAGTGTAGTTACCAACGTGGGAAAATGCAGCGCTCGAATTGTTGAATTTCCGTTTTACGATCCGAAAAAGTCTATTGCCTCATCGTGAACGTTCTTTCAAATTAAATCGAAGACGGAAGTAGCCGCGTTTGTCTTAAATGGTAAAGTCAATCCATAAGCGGTGCTACTGTCGCAAGAATAGCAGTGCCGATTTATCTATTGATTATCTTAAGGTGCGGGAATAAAAAAGTCCGGATCTCCGAGAAAATGGAGATCGATTTCTGTGTCCAGTCTGTAGAACCCGCCACCGGAATGATAAAAGTACTCACCTGAATAAAGTGTGTTTTCCCCTCTGTAGATCGGCCATTCAAAGGTGAGTGGAATTGTGTAGTGAGTTACAGGTGCATTATTTTCATGAATAGCGCTTACGGAGCCCTCTACCATCCCGAATATCAATCCGGACTGAGCGTCCACCTGATCATACGATATGCTGATATCCTGCAGTAAAATTGACTGGTGGTAAAAATTATAACCGCGCGTGCTATCAGTGTACTGAGTACATTGATCGTCACTATATCTCTGAATCGTTTTTTCAGCTCTTTCCTCTGATATTACGTATCTGATTCTTTTGAAAACTGAGGGTGTGGTCGGGTTGGGCGGGTAGTTGTAAATAACCTCAAAAACACAATCGCTTTGCCAGGTCCCGATATATTGCTCGAGGGAGGTTGAATCTTTGGCTTTCTGAAAAGGCACAGGGGCCGGTGATTGTTCCGGAGAGCCGTCACAGGCTACTGTAGCAGCGCAAAGTATCGAAATGTACAGGGTTCTCATAGAGACATACTGCTACTTTGAAGGAGAAAGAATTCCAGGGGCTCCTGGAATCTGGCACGGAGCAACTGGTATGCCAGATACTGATCGCTTATCGGTCAAGCGCACTGATTCTAATTTACGTAGAACTTGGTTCTGCCTTCAAAACCCTGGTGAGTAAAATACATCTGTTGTGTCAGGTCTACCCGGGAGATAGTGATCTGAGAATGTCAGACAGATCGATCCTTGAAGCGTTTTTTAGTGCAATATGATATGTACTAGATCAATAAAGCCGGTATTCATAAAAACTGATATTCGGCTATAGTGCAGTGAACTATGTATGTTAAGTGTTTTGAATAATGCATTACCTGCGCAAAGTGTGTGTAGAGTGATTGCCCGTTCGTGCGTTGGTTAGAGCCTTACATTTCTAATTCTTTTGCCAGTGTGCCGTTGTCAATAACGGAAACGCGCTGCTCAATGCAGAGTCATGTGTCAGTGGTGCTGTTGATTTAACGTACGAACGATCCAGCTGGTTGGTATGGGTAACGCCGAGCAGCCCGAGTGACGTGCGGTATTCCAGCTCAAGTAATTCCAGCATGGTAATAATACCCTGAGCGCCGGCAGCCGCCAGTGCATAACACATGATTCGGCCAAGGCCGACTCCGTCTGCCCCAAGGGCTATAGCTTTAGCGATATCTGTCCCGCGCCCAAAGCCGCCATCGACCACCACCTGTGCTTTTGCGTTAACGGCATCGACAATTTCGGGTAATGCCTGCAGTGAGCCTTCGGAGTGATCCAGTTGTCGACCGCCGTGGTTTGAGACATAGATAACATCTACGCCGTGATCAATAGCCTTAAGTGCATCTTCTGCGGTGGCGATACCCTTCAGTATCAACGGGCCGTTGAAGTTGTTTTTAATGCGTTCGACATCTTTCCAGTTGAGTGATGCCTGATAGTACTCTGAGTTACCCTCACCTTTGGCGCGCCATGGTTTGATGAATCGTGCGGCAATGTCGCGCTCTCTTCGGCTGTAGATAGCGGAATCCACGGTAATGCAAAACGCCGGTAGTTTGGCCTCGTTACAGGATTCAACCAGACTATCGACGCCGTGTTCGTCTTCACGGGCATAAAGTTGCAAAATCAGTGATAGTGGTTTTTCGGTTGCGTCGATCAATGGTTTCACTGACCAGTCAGATACAGAGCTAAGCAGCATTGGCACGCCAAACTCCGCTGCACCGGCTGCTACGGCTTTGGCACCTTCCGGGTGAATGTGTTCGAGTCCGCCGACCGGACATAAAAATACCGGCAGGCGGCTGTTTACGTCAAACAATCGGGTGGTGCAGTCAATCTCACTGACATCGTTTAACACACGCGGTCGTAGTGCCAGTGCATCAATGGCTACCCTGTTGCGACGTAAAGTGGTTTCAGTTTCAGTGCCGCCGGTGATGTACGTCCAGATATTGTCTGAAAGATTGTGTCGCGCAGCTTCTATAATTTCATGAAGGGTGAGAAATTCTTCAGGAGCATCCATGAGTGTTTTAGCGGTGATCGCACGTTGCCGGTAAGGACTCTAATGTACCAAACATTGCGTCGCGATGAAGGGTTGCTGATATAGGGCGTTCATTGTGCAGAATCGCTCACCAGTTGTTTCATTTTACTGATAGCAGATTCAGGACTGGTCAGTACCGGTATTGTTGTGGCTGCGCGAGTCAGGCTTGCCGCAGTAGCTGTAGAGAAGTGCGCGAGGAGTATGGCGTCTGCATGGTCGATGGTTTTGGCGGTATTGGCGACAATGCTGTTGTGGGTGTCAATGTCGCCATTGTCAAGGGCTTCTCTGGCTCCCTCTGCATACACCGATCTGATAGTTGCGTTCGACTGGCGTTTAGCGGTTTCCTGATAAAACTCTTTTTCCATGCCTGCAACTGATGGCGTGAATGTATAGATCATTACCAGATTATCGCCATGGCTCAGTGCGTGGTCGAACATGGCTTCATTGGGTTTGAGTACTGGCAGATGAGAGGTTGCAGCGGCGCGTTCTATGCCTTCGCCAAACGCTGAGCATGTGTACAGAATCCCATCGGGGTTAAGCTTTTCAGCATAGCGCGCGATTTCAACAATTCGATCATGCAGTTGTGCTGGGGGCACGCGTTCACTGGCTCGATCGGCTGACAACGCTTCTTCAAGGATGGAAAACAGGTCCGCTTCGGGCCATAGATTTTTTGCGGCCGATTCGATGGGTTCCATTGCAACCCGGGTTGCGTGAATCAAAGCAATTCGGTTGTTTGTACTCATTGGCTGTCACCGGTAGTTGAATGGTGTGGCTTATGGAGTGATATGTGGCTGCCTGATAGCGTTCGCGACGATCTGTCCAAACTCACTGGCGGATGTGGGCCCACCCAATTTTCTGGTGCGTTGCTCGGGCATTCTCAGCACTGTATCAACTCCGTTATCTATTGAGGTTCCCGTCTCGATGAGGGCGGTTGTACCGGCAAGCACCAGAGAACCGGATTGCTCATTGGCTGCCTGCATTATCTTTATACAGTGGATTGATGGTCCATCGTATATATTTTGTGTTGCATCAGGATAGTTTTTGTGTCGGGAATCTAAAGTTAAGGCCGCTGGTGGTTGATACAGTCATTTTTGGATTGAGATCGAATTGACCTGAAAAACTATTCATGGCGGCAGTCTCATAGTGTTAGTTTGTGTCTCTATAGGTGTTTAGTTTCCGCGGTTTACAACATTAGTGATTACCCCGATAATCTTTAGGTTGCTCTTGCAAGAGTAGTTATGTAGTAAATTCCCATCAGCAATGGTGCAGTAATTCGCCAATGTTGATTGTATAGACACCGGCGTCATTGTTGATGTCCGGGGTGGAAATGGGGTAGCACCATGTCGGGCAAGAGATTAGGTACTAATTAGTGCATTGGTGATGGTGCTGGTCCGGTCTGAGCGTATCTGGCATCTGCTTTTATTTCGTTTGCGGATCGACCTGTAGTATTCGCAGATCAGACAATTTGATCTACTCATATCAAAACTAAAGAGGCAGTCAGTGCACTACACTGAAATTGAAACCAAAGACCAATTACAGGCGTTGCTTGATTCGAATTCATCAATAGCGCAAGTGGCGTTTCAGAATATAGACTTGTCAGTGGTGCCCGTAGATGGGAGTGTCCGCTTTGATGATTGCATTTTTATGGGATGCGTCATCCCGCAGGAGCTGTATGAACTGTACTGCACTGAGTGCCATATTTTTCCGCAGATGGATGTGCCGTTTAATATGTTTCCGCCTCAGTTGTATACCGCAGCAGATCTATATGACGGGTATGAGCCGGGTAACCCTGGTTCATATAATAACTGTCTGGATAGTCGGGTGTATTCCCACTACATTAAAATGGGAAAGGAGGCCGGTAGTATCAAAGAAACTCTGGCCCGCCGGTTACATGATCATTCAGTCACCGACGCGCTGTACGGGTTTTTGGAAGGATATAAAAGCACGAAAGTGGTAGCTATCATGGGTGGACATAGTTTACTGCGCAATGAAGCCATGTTTACTACAGTGGCCCATTTGAGTAAGCGGCTTACCGAGGCCGGATATCTAATGATTTCCGGCGGTGGTCCGGGTGCAATGGAAGCGACTCATGTCGGGGCGTGGTTTGCTGGTCGCGATGATCAAGATATGCTCCAGGGGATTAAGCTGCTTTCAAAAGCGCCAGGCTACGAAGACAAACTTTGGCTTGACGCAGCCTTTGAAGTGAAAGCGTTATACCCGCAATCAGAATATGAAAGTGTGGGTATTCCTACGTGGTTATACGGCCACGAACCTCCAACACCATTTGCTACCAGAATAGCGAAGTACTTCGCCAATAGCGTCAGGGAAGATGGATTGCTCGCTATAGCCAAGGGTGGTGTCATATTTTCTCCGGGCAGTGCCGGAACTATTCAGGAAATATTTCAGGATGCCACGCAGAATCATTATCTGTCATTTGGCATTGCCAGCCCTATGGTGTTTCTCGATTCGCACTACTGGACCGTCGAACGCCCGGTGTACCCGTTATTGAAAAGCATGGATGACAATGGCAAATATCAAAATATGATCTTGTCTTTATATGATCATGAAGATGATGTTATTGCAGAAATTATACGCTTTACTGAATCTTGATTTGTCCGTTGAAATTGAAAAGCCTGGTCGGGTCGCGTATGCGTCTGCCGGTACACATTTATCTGCGAAGGGGTACGCGCTTGCTGCGGAGTTTATTGATGGATTTTTTAATACCGGAAGCTCGATACAGCGGTAGTCGCTGAACCTATTACGAAGTGTGCATCAATCTGTAGTCGTCGTTCGTATTAATTAATTCTTTAGCACAAAAAGACGCGATGCCTTTGCAGTTAATTCGATTTCGTTGGTGGGCATGAAAACCCGCCGTCATCAACACGACGGCGGGTAGCTTCTGTCTGTCATTTTTATTGGAAGAGTAACAGCTTGATAGCGGTTGTTATTGCCGCTGAACGAATATCGCATCCTGAACGAGCATGCAGGTGTTCGGTCCGACCGGGCCATCTGCTTTTGCCGTGTCTGGGAATGGTGGTGGCAGGCTTTCATCACTGCAGCCACCACGGTAGCTTGTGAGCATTGGTGAGGCCAAATCCGGAATCAACGGGCCGTGATCGTTTAGTACCAAATGAATTTCAGCGTCGGTCGGGTTGTCGAACCGCACCGGATACCAACCGCCCTGTACTTCACCTTTGGGCAGAAAACCCGTGAATGAAGCGGTGCCTTTATCACTGTTAACCGCACCGTCGGCATACACGATCTGTGTGCCTACCTTATCCGCTCTGCCGATAACGTCTTCGGCAGAACACGGTTTAGCTTCACATGCCTCGGGTTTTGTAATTAGTACCCACCAGGCAGTGGTAACGTGTCCCGGTGGGAGTTCTGCTGTGGCCATTGTCATCGTTGCGCCGTCATTAGTGGTCATTAATGTGGCGGTAGTACCGTCGATAGGTTTGGCCGGTGTTGTGTCACTAGCCATGTGTTCTACGTCTCTCGTTAGCGTGTTGCCTGTGGTGTTGTCGCTTGCGTTGGCTGTTAGGGTTACTGCCAGCAGCGTAGTGGCTATCGCCGAAATTTCGTATTTTTTCATCGTTTTTTCCCTTCTTAAGACAAATTCCGTGGATAAGTTTTACGGTATCCACTAACCGTACACAGCAGATAAACTCTGTGGAAAAGCAGTGTGGATGAAAGGCAACCGGGTGAATACTAGGAAATTTGGAGTAATACAGATTCTCTAGTTACGCGTTCCAAAAATGCTGTCACACTGTGATCTGAGGTTTGTTGGTATTGAGGGGTTGTGATGCCTTATAAGGGATATGGACAGTATTGTCCGCTGGCGCTTGCGGCAGAAGTATTATGTGAACGATGGACGATGTTGGTCGTCAGTCGCATTATCGATGGTTGTACCCGATTTAATGAAATACACCGGGGTGTGCCAAAAATTTCTGCATCATTGCTGAGCCAGCGACTGGTGCAACTTGAAGATGCCGGGTTGATTGTTCGTAAACCTTTGCCGGTGGGGCGAGGTTACAGCTACGAACTGACCGAAGCAGGTCATGATCTCGATCCCATCATCATGAGTCTGGCTGTGTGGGGTCAGAAGTGGTCTCGTGATATGGAAACTGAAGATCTGGATCCGGCGTTTCTAGCCTGGAGTATGCACACGCGGCTCAACGTCGAAGCCATGCCAAATGAGCGTACTGTGCTTGCGTTTGAATTTTCCGGAACACATCAGGGGTTTAAGCGCTTTTGGCTGGTGGTTGACAACGGCAAGGTCGATATGTGTCTGAAGAATCCGGGCTACGAAGTCGATGTGAAGATTGTTTCTGATTTACGGCGTTTTGTTGAAGCATGGCGCGGATACAGGCCGTTACGTGAGGAAATTGACAACGGACATATCATCGTAGAGGGGCCGTCAGCCATGCGTAAAGCGTTACCTGAATGGTTAATGTTAAGTGCATTGGCAAAGTTTCCCCGGTCCTGTGGTGATGAGGCTTCGATCAATGCCCGTGAACCGGCGTTGGAAGATGGTTAGTTTTGGTTAACAAGCGATAGCTTAAACACTTACAACAGTGTAGTTGTTTCCGGCCGGTTGTACCCGAGCCTGAAATCTGCTGCGCCAATACGACCGATGCCGGGCAGCTTGATTGCGAACGGAGAGAAATCAATGCCTGCCGTGAAACCCAGTAGTGTGACTTCTAAGCCTTCTTCCACTGCCAGCATTAATCCATAAACACCTGCCACAGATAGCTGCCAGCCTGTTCCGCTGGGTGTGCGTGAAACAGGTCGGCCGGGTGCGAGGTAGTCTTTTCCAACGGCGGTGACCGGAAGTTCCAGTTGTAGTTCCGGTGCTGTTCGGCCAAGCCATGCAATAAAGGTATTGCTGTTCGGCCCCGGCCACAACCGATAACGTTTATCGTATCGATACTGTTCCGATGCTGCCATTAGTCGTTGAATCAGCGTATCAATTTCAGCACCGCCACGCAGTTCTCTTAGTAGTTCAGGCCTGCTGCCGTACCAGTGGTTATCAGGTGAGCGCTGTCGGGTGTTTACTGTGGATCCGTAGCGTCTCAGGTGAAAGCCGATTACTTCAATACGTGTATAGCTATTAGCGCCGGTTGGTTTGACCGCAATCCAGCTATGTACGCCAAGAGCACCTCTCCAGCGTGCGGCCCTGGCTGCGTACACCTGAATAATTGCTTCATTGTGTTGCGACGGATCCGGTGCCTGCCGGCTGCTTTCGCGGTTAAGCTCCCACCATTGTTTACCGTCATTCCCGGCTATGTAGCTGGCAAGGCTGACAGTAATCGGGATCAGGTACAACGCATGTGCAATGAGAAATATACGTAGGAGGCGGCGAAGCAGGGTTTTGTTACCTGTTGATTGTTGCTGATTTTGCTGGTGGTTAAAGGTTATCGTTTTCACTAAAGCTATGGTTGGCAGAGAGAAAATACAGCAGTGTAAGCTGTTAACTGTTAGTCAATATAGCCGGTAAATTGTTCCACCACCGGTTCAGGGGGTGTCGATAAATCCACCGGATTGCCGTGACCACAGCGCTGCGTAGCGCTTACCGTTTTTAATAAGTTCACTGTGAGTGCCGGTTTCAACAATCTTTCCCTGTTCGATCACTACCAGCCGATCCATAGCAGCGATGGTTGAAAGCCGGTGTGCAATGGCAATGACCGTTTTGCCCTGCATTAACTCCTGCAGGCTAGCCTGAATGGCCGCCTCTACCTCAGAGTCCAGTGCCGAGGTCGCTTCATCAAGGACCAGTATTGGCGCATCCTTTAGCAGTACACGAGCGATGGCAATGCGTTGTCGCTGACCACCGGAGAGTTTTACGCCGCGCTCGCCAACATAGGCATCGAGTCCTTTGCGGCCTTGTCCGTCCTGCAGGTCCTGCAGAAAATCAAACGCGTGCGCACGGGTTGCCGCTGCTATTATTTGGCTTTCGGTGGCATCAGGTTTGGCAAAGGCTATGTTGTCACGGATAGAACGGTGCAACAACGCAGTGTCCTGAGTTACCATGCCAACCGATGCCCGCAGTGATGACTGAGTAACGTCGGTGGTCGATTGTCCGTCGATCAGAATTACACCGCTGTCCAGATCGTAGAGGCGCAGCAACAGATTAACCAGTGTTGATTTACCTGCACCTGAAGGTCCGACCAGACCGATTTTTTCTCCTGCAGAAATCTTAAGCGAAAAATTGTCGATAACAATCGTATTGTCGGTTGCAGTATTGTGATGGTTGGAGTGATTGGCTCTTGCCGCAGTTCGGCCATAGTCGAAACACGCGTTTTTAAATTCAATTGCCCCGTGTGGAACCTGCAGCTCTGTTGCTTCCGGTTTGTCGATCAGATCGACCGGTTGTGCCACGCTTTGCATGGAGTCCTGAGCCTGGCCGAGGTTGCGGAACAATCCGTTTACCTGGCCGAGAAAGCGGTTTGCAAGGAGGTTAAGTCGCAACACCAGTCCCATCGCAAAAGCGATTTCCCCGACTGAAATTTCCCCGCGCTGCCATTGCGTCAGGGTCAGGTAGCCGATGCCCAGCAGCATAAATGAGTTGTTGCCGATAACGGTGATCCGCAGCATTGCAATGGTGCGCCCGAACTGTCGAACACGATCAACCAGCCCCTGTAAGCCTTCGGCGACAAACTCATCTTCGCGTTCCGGCCGGCTGTCGATCTTTACGAGGTTAATGTTCGAATAGCTGTCGACCAGACGGCCGGTCAGTACTGATTTAGCATTGGCCACTTCTCTGGCGTTGTCGCGTACAGCCGGTACATAGCGGCGCAGAATAACCGCGTAGATACAGATCCACACAAGAAGAAACACAGTCAGCCGCCAGTCGAGCTCAAGAAACAGCAGCATAGTGCTAATGACGTATAGAATTATCAACCATACAGTGTCGAGCAACGTGATCAGAAAATCAGTCACGGCTTGTCCGGCCTGAATAACCTTGGTGGCAATCCGCCCTGCGAAATCGTTCTGGAAGTAATTCAGGCTTTGTCGTACAACGTTTTTATGCGACTGCCAGCGGATCAGGTTGTATACGGAAGGGCCAATGGTTTGTTCGGTCAGTAGTATTCCAAGGGCCATAATCAGAACGCGTATCACGCCGATAAACACCACCATCCATACAAAGGTTGGCCAGTGGTCTGAAAACACAGTATCGACACTGGCACCCTCCAGCAGATCGACGACTGTTCCGATAAACCCGAACAGGGATATTTCGATCCATGCCTGCAAGCCGCCGAAAATCAGTAACGCAATGAACACCCGGGGTGCCTGTGCTGCAAAGTAGAATATAAAACGCAGGACCGAATCGTCCGGCGGGCGCGCCGCGCGTGCCGGCTTGAACGGATCAATTATCTTTTCAAAAAACGAGAACATAGATCTCACGGTAAGTCGGCATTTGGCGGTGCAGGGCTGACGCCGAGCGGGGGAGAAAGAGTAGGGCGCTTTGGCGCAGGCAAGAATAACAGTGTTCGCGCCATGGCGGGCAAGACTGTAAAGTTTGCCGTGTAAATTGCGGGTGAATACCGAAAGAGATGGGTGGCAACGAAAGTTCGGGTTGTCGGTAAGTAGTGATCCGGCATTCAGTGCTTTTAGCGGCAGAGGTAGGTCTGTAAAATTGCAACGGATGAAAATGAATAATCACAAAACAAACCGGTCGATAGACACCAGTCACGGGAGCCTGAGATGACAGCAACCACCAGTGCAAATAGCGCATCTACCGGTGTTATTATCTGCGACCACGGTAGTCGTCGTGTGCAATCGAACGACAGTCTCAGTTTTGTTGCAGAGCGTTTTGCTGCGCGCTTCTCTGAGGATTGTGGCATTGTGGAGCCTGCCCACATGGAGCTGGCCATGCCGGACATTGCCGGTGCCTATGCTTCCTGCGTGAACAGGGGCGCGACACATATTGTACTTTTGCCGTTGTTTCTGGCGAAGGGCAAGCACTGGGTGCGTGATATCCCAAGCCTGACCAGCCAGGCTGCGGCCAAATTCCCGGGCACTACTTATCAGATTGCCGAGCCTCTGGGCATCGATGATCTGTTGCTAGACTTGCTGAAAAAGCGTCTTGATTCCGATGATCAGCCAATACTCGCCAGTGGTGAGGCCGACCCGAGACTGAAAGACACACCCGCCACTGACAGACGTATTCAGTGCGGTACCTGTCCTTTTCAGCTCGACAGTGATACGGGGCAGGTGAGCATCAAGCCCGGTAGCGCGCTGGATAAAGCCGCCCGGTGATAAATTAAGAGCCGGGACATTTACCAGTATGCAATGAGGTATATCACGGGCGCTGATTATCAGATAATAAGCCGGTACCAGCGATTGTTTTGTAAGTCGAATTCACATCTGCGTCAGGGTGGACAGATTGTTTAGTAAAGCCGGATTGTTTACGAGTAAAAAAAAAGAAAAGCCAAAAGACAGCCCGGAGGTAAAAGTTCATAAGCTTGAGATTGAAAAGCTTGAGCTTGAGAAAAAGCTGAAAAAAGCGCAGTCCGAGAAAACGGCGCTTACTGTCACCGTGGTGCTTTTTCTAATGTTTGGCGGAATGGTGTTTCTTAGTATTTTGTAGTGCCTTACTCGGGGCTCGCGTTAGCCACCATTAGTGAGTCCGTTTGCGTGTTTCCCGCGTGTGAGTGGCTATTAACAGTTAGTTCAGTGTGCTGGATGTAAGAATACCCGTCACTGTCGGAAATATTTCTGCCCATTTCCGGTAATTGTGTTTTCCAACACAGAATCTGATCGAGTCACTCGGTTGGGTGCGGATGATTAAGTTGTTGTTGGTAGTGCGGGATGCACAGTTGCGTTATCATCTGCCACAGAAGATTGCCTTAACCGATTGAACCCGTGTTTGGCGCATCTGCGTTAACTTTGCAATCCTATCCGTAGGCCTCGGGGTTTCCACAACGCCGAGTCGGGCTGGAGGAAGAAGCTGAATGCGGTTTGCTGATCTGGCTCTGGTGGTCTGTATCTCGATATCGAGGTATTTCGGATTGCCTAATCAAGTTGGTCAATGTAGGCTGAATCGTGAGATAAAATTTGCGGCAATTGA
>CAYZVB010000045.1:0-3713 GCA_964481315.1 uncultured Granulosicoccaceae bacterium | reverse complement strand
TTTGCCTGCTGCAAACCTGTACAGATAGAATTCTGATTGAACCTGCAGGGTTTTTGGAGAGATTGTTTTGGTCCGGTACTTTCTGGTTTTAGTTTCACATGAAAGATCGTATTGATCCACTGATCGCCGAGCGTGCTGCCTGGCTGTACTCTGGTAACCCCGGAACTAATCACGCTCGCAAGCTGCTTGAGACCATCCTGGGTTATCCCAAAACACTCCGGTTAGGTGAGTATCTCAAGGATCTCGACGCCCGATCCATTATGGATCATATGGCCGAAAACCTTGCCCTGAATGTTGACGTTTCCGGGTTGGATAATCTGCCGTCCAGTGGTGCAGCTCTGATTGTGGCGAACCATCCAACAGGTATTGCTGACGGTTTTATGGTGTGGCACATGATTGCTCGGCGTCGTCGAGATGCTTTCTTCTATGCCAACAGTGACATCCTTCGAGTGCTTCCGCAGATGTCCGAGGTCATCGCCCCGGTTGAGTGGCGACAGGGTAAGCGCAGTCGTGAGAAAACACGTGAAACACTCAGTTACACACGTGCGGCAATGGAAGCGCAGCGCATTGGCATTGTGTTTCCATCCGGTCGGCTTGCCCGGCGCAACGGTCTGTCACTGACAGAGCGTCCGTGGATGCAATCAGCGGTGTCTATTGCACGAAAATCCCGCTAATACCGTTGCGAATACAGGCACGTAATTCGGCACTGTTTTATCTTTTTGATTTTTTCCATCCCACGTTGCGTGACATTACGTTGTTTCATGAGACATTAAACAAAGGCAGGCAACCCTATAAGCTTATTCTTGGGAAACCGATATCTCCTGACGATCTAAGTTCGAATGTTCCGGAGGCTGTAGCCACAGTTCGGCACGCTACGCTGTCGCTTGGTAAAAATAAAGATGTGTCCTTGCTGGAAGCTTCTAAAATACCGAATTCTATTCGACTTATGCTGGGGCACACCTAGATGTTAGAAGGGTTCTGCCCTTATGCCGCTAATACAAAAGCAATTGTGCAGTGAGTCTGCGTCCGTCGAAACCAACACTCCATAGCGGTTTGTTGCTATCGCCGGCTGCTGATTCAGTCAGGCCCTGTTGGTAGTCGGCGAGTGCCTTTGTGTAGCGCTTAGGTGCCGTGCGAATTTTTAGTTCGCTGAATAACATACCGCTAATGAAGGAGGCGATCGCGTCGTCTTCCCCTGAGCCTTCAGCGCTAATAATCAGTGCGGCAAGTCCGTGTACCAGTCCCGAGGTGAGGCGGTTTTTTGTACTTTGCTCGTATGATTCCCTGTGAGCCGCTTCCATTAGCCACTGCTCAGCCATGCGACGTTTCTCCGATAGCTCAGTTCCTGAGTCAGACGGTAAAGCTGCAAGCTGATTTGCATAGTGGTGAATACGCATTGGCCTTTGTATTGAACTGCCGAGTCCGAGCACACTTACAGCCAGGGCAGTGCCTGCGTCGACGTGTTCTATGTTAGTTTCTGCATTTTTATAGTCACCCGCATTGATTACTGTATTAACACCGACGACCGCAAGCCAGCCGTTTTGCCAGAGACTGCTATGGCGGGACTGTGAGTCGAAGTGCTGCTGAATGTAAGCAATTTTTTGTGCATCGTCGGCATGCGCGCTGGACAGCACTAAACAGAAGATGACAGTCAGGGTTTTTGTGTTGATGTTCAATTGGTGGTCAACTCTGAGGGTGCCGCTACTTGCTAATTTTTAATTGTCGAGTATTAATGCGATGGCGTCGAGCAGATGCGATAAGCGTAATGTAGAGCACTAGTACCGATTTCCTTTTATACCCTCTGCACCTTCATAGAGAACACGCCGTTTAATTTCTGCATCATGGCGACAACGTTGAAAGTCTTCCTCCAGCAAGCGCCCTTTTGGTGAGGCGGCTATAGTGAAGTGGTTGTAGTTATCGGACCCGCTTATCAGTGCCACCAGAGACCTGTCTCCTGACCTTTGCTTCATTGAAGGCTTGATGTATCTGATTGCTGCACCAACACGACGATAGTTTGCCCGGTTAGGTCCGGAGGAATGGAACAGGTGCCCGTGATGCATGGATGCCTGGCCGGCACTTAGTTCAACCGCCACGCCCTCATCTTCGTTGACTTCAACCGCGATTTCCTGTCCGCGAGACAGCAGATTATTATCGTCAAAAGTGTCATCGTGCGGCACCTGTAGCTGTTTGTGACTACCAGGGACAAAATGCATACAACCACTTTCGTTGTTGGCATCAGAAAGAGCGACCCAGCCGGTGGTTTCTTCGGCATCATTCAGGCCCCAGTAGGTCAAGTCCTGGTGCCAGCTTACTATGTGTGTTGACTGTGCCTGCTTAATGAACAGGCTTGCGCTCCAGACCATCAGGTCAGGGCCCAGTATTTGAGCGGCTGCATTGACCAGCGCCGGATGACGCACCAGTTCGTCAAATGAAGGCAGCAGGCGATCCGGGTATGAGTGCAGAAGCGCAAGCTTCTCCGGGTTGCCGGCCAGTTCCTTTTCGGCGTTCTCAAGATCCTGCCGCACCGCAGCTGCCTGTTCGGCGCTAAGCACCTCGATCGGGAAAACGAACCCGTCTTTGTCGTAAACACTGGCGAATGATTGAGTTGATGTCATACTTTTTCTTAAGGCGTTGCAGTTGCAGATCGATAATAAGGTAATTTGTTATTCTAATAAATTACCGGTTTTGCTCCGGTTTTTTGCAACTAACATGAAAAATTCGGATCAATGAATTTTCAAATGTATAGTCTGGTTGTTTGCTATTGAAAACACACGCACCGGTCATTACTTCGTTTTTGCCGGTCTTTTCCTTTGCTGCACGAATACTAAGAAATCAGGTATGTTTCAACAACTAATCAAGAGTTTCCAGTCTGGTGGCGGTAAACAAACTGAGCCGGAGCGACATGCGCTGGAGCGCGTTGCTGCAGTATTGCTGATCGAAATTGCAAGAGCCGATACAGAGGTGGACGACGCAGAACTGGCTGCAATCAGTCGTGCGATAGAGAACTCGTGTCATTCGATATCACCGGATGAACTGGTTGAAATCGTCACCACTGCCAGACAGGATGCGGAGTCCAGTATTTCTTTTCATGATCATGTCCGACAGGTTAACAGCGGTTTTTCGCGGCAACAGAAACTAGAACTGATCGAGCAGATGTGGCGGGTTGCCTATGCCGATGGAGATCTGGACAAGTACGAGGAGTACACCATTCGAAAGCTGTCTGATCTGTTGTTTGTTGAACATCAGGAATTTATCCGTGCCAAGCTTCGCGTTCTCGATGGTTTGAATAACTCAGTGTAGTTGATGGTGAGCATCGTTAACTGCGTCATTTTTTTATCGTTACTGTAAATATAAAACCACTCCCGGCTGGTCCACAATAATCCTATGAAGTTTGAGCTCGAAAATAAAGTAGCGCTTGTTACCGGCGGTAGTCGGGGTATAGGTCGTGCGGTGGCTCTTGCACTTGCGGGTTGTGGGATGGATGTCGCTATCTGTGGCCGTACTGCTGAAAGTCTTGATAAGGCCGCTGAAGATATTACTGCCCTTGGCGTGAAGTGCTACCCCTACCAGACTGATGTCAGTCAGGTAGCGCAGGTAGAAGCGCTGGTTAAGGGCGTTGTTGCCGATGCCGGGTCGATCGATGTTCTGGTGAACAATGCTGTGACTTCCACTACAGCGAGGTTCGATGAGTTAACTGATAACGAGTTTCAATA
>CAYZVB010000044.1:0-21683 GCA_964481315.1 uncultured Granulosicoccaceae bacterium | reverse complement strand
ATGAATAGCTATGCGCCTCAATTGATCGCAAAAACGCCCTCGCCATGGAACGTTCTCTCTACGAAGATTTCTACCGCGCAGCCTCCTGGGCTTAGCCGGTTGCTGTTGGTCTGTATAGATCGTAGCGTGTATTAGGTGAACTGATATTGCCCACCGGTGTGGCACCTGCGATGGGCAGGGCGGTGGCAGGGCGTTTGACTACCACTCTGGCGCTGGCTGTCGCAAGTGCCGCCGCCAGTAATTTCTGATCATTGTCTTCGTTGTTGTTGTCTGCAAACAGTTGTTTGAGTGTTTGCATTTCCTTTTTTGCCGCTGCCTGTTTGGTTTTCAGCGGATACATCGGGTCAAGGTAAATGGTGTGCGGTGCAAAAGGGTAGGGCCATCCCTGTGGCAGCAGCGTACTGTCTGACCGATGGATTTCCAGTCGGTTTGCGGTATCACGCAATGCGTCGTCCTGTTGCGCCCTGCTTATTCCATCTTTCAGTAGTTCAAAAACAATGGCTGATTGTTCCAGTATTACGACGCGGCAGCCGAGCGTTGCAAACACCAGTGAATCTCTGCCAAACCCGCCGGTTGCATCACAGATAACCGTTTGATCATCGCTAGACTGCCGAAGCGTTTTTGCGTTGACGGCACGTGCCAGTGGTTGCCCGAGTCCGCCGCCAAACTGTAGCCGGTGGCGGTTTTTACCGGTGCAGAAATCGACACTGACATCGACTGGCCGGGCCTGCGTTTGGTTGCGAAGAGTGAGTTGTCCTTTGTGAATGTACAAATAAAAATCTGCCTGCGGCTGGTCGACAACCGGCAAGCCGGTGCGTTCAGCAACTGCGTTCATTTTCCCCTGTACCTCATTGCTCGCATTGGCTGGCAGCAACAGTTCTATTGAGTTTGATGTTTGCTGCGGCTGGAGCATGTTCGTCGGGGTCATAGTCAGTTAATATCGATACATCTTATCATTCCGGTTGTACATCGTGTCTGAACGCCCAGCCAAACCCGTCGAGTCGCAGCGCAGATTGTTATTGCGCGTGCTCACCAAAACAATGATTGCCTTTTCGGTTGTTGTTGGATTGTGGGTGATTTTGTCACCGCTGTTTCGCAATGCCGAACCGGTAAATCAAAGAGTGGTTGAAACCGCAATTGATGTTGCCGAATTTGCAGAAGGTGAGGTTGATATTATCGAGTGGTTTGACAAGCCATTGATTATTGCCAGACGATCTTCACAGCAGGAAGCATTGTTGGAATCTGTGCCTGCAGTGCAATTAAAAGACCCCGGCAACAAACGTTCGACGCAACCCCAGCCCGCCAACAACAGTTTGCGCAGCGCCACGCAGGGTTGGTTTGTTGCGATTGGTATTGGATCGTCGAGCGGCTGTGCGCTGCAATACAATGCACAGGCCGGTGAATTTACCGATGGTTGTGACGGCAGTCGTTATGATCTGGCCGGCAGAGCGCTTGCCGGAAGCGCTGCACGTGGCAACACACCGGTGCCGCACTGGCGATACGCGGATGGAAAAATTTTTGTCAGCACCAGAAAAGTGATGGACTAACAGGGTTTAGTAATGCGGTGGGGGTGTTTCTTCGGCCTGTGTGGCAAGCGGCGATGCCTGTGCTTCAATCTGACGTTTATATTCTTCGATTTTTCTCGTCAGTTCATCAATTGATTGTTGCTGGCGGATAACAACATCGTTTAGTTGTTCAATCACCAGTTCCAGATCCATCAGTTTGAGTTCGACGGTTTCCAGTCTTGATTCCACTTGCTGTCTCTGAGTTGCCCGGGGCAGGATTGTCGATGCTGCAACAACAGGCAGCTGCAGAGCAGGGTAACACGCCCGGTGACTCACCGGCAGTCAGTGAGTCACAGCGCGGGTCTGAATAAAGACAGCCTGAATAAAAACAGCCTGGGTTCACGGCTAGGCCGGTTCGGCTTCCTCTGCTGTGCCGTGTATGCGTGACAGCATGGTAGCCCCGCCTCTGGCACCTGCGGAAAGCGGGCGGTTGGCAATTTCAACCGGCTTGCCCGACGCTTCCATAATCAGCTGATCAATCTGAATAAACTGCGAGCCGCCACCGCACAGCACTACGGCGGTATCGTGTTGTGCATCGCGAAACGAATACGGTGCCGAGGCAATAGCATCGCTTATCACATCGGCGGCGTGTTGCATGGCCGGACGCAGCAGTTCACACGCTACTTCGGTCGTTAACGTAAAGTTCGTGTTGGTGTTCTCGAATATTTGCAGGCCTTTCATTTGACACGAGTTACGCAACTGATGACCGAAACTGGAGGTCATTGCACAACCGACCTGGTGTTTTGCTTTTTGCGCCTGACTGTTCGATACGTGCAGACCGTAACGTTCGCGAATGCCGTTGACTAAAATTTCGTCGAGCTGGTCACCGCCGAGAGGTATGTCA
The DNA here is from genome assembly GCA_964481315.1 of uncultured Granulosicoccaceae bacterium. Taxonomy (GTDB): domain Bacteria; phylum Pseudomonadota; class Gammaproteobacteria; order Granulosicoccales; family Granulosicoccaceae. The sequence continues at coordinate 19,274 of CAYZVB010000044.1, read as the reverse complement.
CGCGCGAATACCAATTCGTTGTGCTGGAAGCCGTAGAGTCTGGCCGATCGAGCGCCAATATCCATTAGCAGGTGGGGAGTCGGCTCTTCGATGGCCAGTCCGGTGCCGACAGCGGCAGCGATTGAGTTGTCGACCAGATGCACGCGCGAGGCACCAGCGGTAAAACAGGCGTGGCGAAGGTCGTCGCTAAGCTGCTGGGTAATGCCCTGAGGAACGGCCAGCAGCACAATCGGTGCTTTGCCTATCAGGCGGTTGCGGCGCAGCTTGGAGAGAAAATAGCGCACCATTTTAGCGCTGTAGCCAAGGTTGTTCTGGCAGTCCGCCTGCAGCGGTTGAATCAGCCGCGTACCCGATAGCAGCGTGCCCCGTTCCAGTGCATCTTCGCCGAAACAGGCGGTCGCTCTGGCGCCGGTGTACTGGTGGTCCATGTCGAGTAGCCCGACAGAGGGTTCGTCCAGTATTAGTCCTTCTTCTTCATGGAAAATTCGTGTGTGAAAACCGCCCAAATCGATGGACAGTCGGTTGGCAACTGGTTTCCGTGAGCTTTTAAACATAAGTCCTCGCTGCGTTGGCGACTGTAAACCGAGTATAGTCAGTAAGGTCAGTTTCGCTAGTCGAGGCCGCCGCCGGCGACGTTGTTCGCTGAGGGCTGCCGTCGTAACGGCTCCGAATTGTGGTAAATTATGCGTTTTACGAGCGGGCTTTCCGATGGCTGTAGATGAACAAACAGTGGCTCAGGTTGCACACCTTGCCAGACTCTCAATCGACGACAATCGCGTGGCCGAGTACGCCACTGAAATGTCGAAGATTCTGGCACTTGCCGAAACCATGAATGACATCAATACCGACAACGTCGAACCCATGGCACATCCCACCCACGCTGTGCAAAGGTTGCGTGAAGATGTTGTGACTGAATCCGATCAGCGCGAAGCGTTTCAACGCTGCGCACCGGCCGTGGAAGAGGGCTATTACCTGGTACCTCAGGTAATTGAGTAATTTCGCCATAACACTTCCGGCACCCGCTTATCGCCAATTTCCGACGGCCCTATGATGCATACAAATACTATTGCCGAAATTTGCCAACATCTGGCAAACGGTGACTATTCGAGTAAAGAAATCTGTCAGCACCTGCTCGACAGAATCAACAGGTTTAATGACGCGCACAATTCGTTTGTTGAAGTCAGCGCAGATGCCGCACTGAAAGCTGCTGCCCATGCAGATGAACAAAGAGCACAAGGTGCTGATGCACCACTGCTGGGTGTACCCATCGCACACAAAGACATTTTCTGTACCCAGGGCGTTCGCACCAGTTGCGGTTCGAAAATGCTTGAGAATTTTGTACCGCCATACAACGCCACGGTGGTAGAAAAATTCAACACGGCCGGCGCGGTTTGTCTGGGTAAAACCAACATGGACGAATTTGCGATGGGTTCGTCGAATGAAAACAGCTACTTCGGCGCGGTGGCCAATCCGTGGGATACAGACTGTGTGCCGGGTGGCTCTTCCGGTGGCAGTGCCGCTGCCGTGGCTGCGCGCCTGGTGCCGGCAACTACCGGTACCGATACCGGTGGCTCAATCAGACAACCGGCTGCTTTTTGCGGCATTACCGGTATTAAGCCAACGTATGGTCGGGTGTCGCGTTACGGCATGATTGCGTTTGCCTCCAGTCTTGATCAGGGCGGACCGATGGCAACCACCGCCGAAGACTGCGCCTTACTGCTCGAGGCAATGTCGGGGTTTGATGAGCGTGACTCTACCAGTATTGATCGACCGGTCGAACGCTACAGTGAGGTGCTTGCACAACCTTTAAGCGGCTTAAAGGTGGGTTTGCCAAGACAATACTTTTCTGCAGAACTTGCATCACCAATTGCTGATCTGCTGCAACAGGCGATTGAGGAATTAAAAAAGCTGGGTGCCACGTTTGTTGATATTGATCTTGCAAATCAGTCGCTGGCAGTACCGGCTTATTATGTGGTGGCACCTGCCGAGTGTTCCTCGAATTTATCCCGCTTTGACGGTGTTCGCTACGGACACCGCTGTGAAGACCCGGTTGATCTTGAAGATCTGTACAAGCGTTCACGTGCAGAGGGCTTTGGTCGCGAAGTTAAGCGTCGCATACTGATTGGTACTTATGCGTTGTCTGCCGGTTATTACGATGCTTACTACATTAAGGCGCAGAAGGTTAGAAACCTCATATCGCAGGATTTTTCACAGGCGTTTGAACAGGTCGATGTCATACTCGGTCCAACTACCCCGACAACCGCCTTTAAGCAGGGTGAAAACAGCGATGATCCGGTGGCTATGTATCTGAACGACATTTTCACTATACCTGCAAATCTCGCCGGTCTTCCGGCACTGTCTGCACCATGCGGGTTTGTTGATGGGTTGCCAGTAGGGTTGCAACTGGTGGGCAACTATTTTGAAGAAGGCAGGTTGTTGAATATTGCGCACCAGTATCAACAGGTCACCGACTGGCACACACAAGTACCGGCAGGTGTTGAATGAGTGATTTGAGCAGCAATGCCATCATAGACATTACACAATACAGACGCACAGGCAGATAACACTATGCAATGGGAAACCGTCATCGGTCTGGAAATTCATGCGCAGCTTGCCACCAGGAGTAAAATCTTTTCTGCAAGCTCAACTGATTTTGGTGCAGCACCGAATACTCAGGCAAACGCTGTTGATTTAGGGATGCCCGGTGTGTTGCCGGTATTAAACCGACAGGCTGTGCACATGGCTATTAAGTTTGCACTGGCGACTGATGCAGAGATTGGCCGGCGCAGCGTCTTTGCACGCAAGAACTACTTTTATCCTGACCTCCCCAAAGGGTATCAGATATCACAGATGAGTCTGCCGATTGTCGGTGAGGGTAAAGTTGAGATCACCCTTGACGATGGAGAGACCAAAACTGTCGGGCTGACACGTGCGCACCTTGAAGAAGATGCCGGTAAATCTGTTCACGATGCCTTCCATGGACAAAGCGGTGTTGACCTTAACCGTGCCGGTACACCGTTGCTTGAGATTGTTTCCGAGCCCGATATGCGCAGCGCCAAAGAAGCGGTTGCCTATGCACGTAAAATTCATTCTATTGTTCGCTACATCGATATATGTGATGGCAATATGCAGGAAGGTTCTTTCCGTTGTGATGCCAATGTATCAATTAGAAAAGCAGGCGATGACAAGCTCGGTACACGCACAGAAATCAAGAACGTCAATTCGTTTCGCTTTCTGGAACGTGCCATTAACTTCGAAGTGGAAAGACAGATCGATATCATTGAGGGGGGTGGTACAGTTACACAGGAAACGCGCCTCTACGATGCAGACAACGATGAAACGCGATCTATGCGAAGCAAAGAAGAAGCGAATGACTATCGCTACTTCCCCGACCCCGATCTGCTGCCGGTCGAGGTAGAGCAATCGCTGATCGATCAGCTGCAGGAAACGCTGCCGGAACTCCCGGAAACGCGCAAGGCACGATTTGTTAGCGACCTGCAACTGCCGGAGTACGATGCCGCTGTGCTGACCGCCGATAAAGCCACTGCCGACTTTTTTGAAGCGTCCATTGCCGGTAGTGGTGCAACGCCGAAACTTGCCAGTACCTGGGTGACGGGTGAGTTGTTCTCGCGCCTTAACAAAGCCGGACTTGAGCTGACCGAGTCACCGGTCGATGCCGAACGGTTCAGCGGGCTGCTGGCGCGTATTCAGGACAACACCATTTCCGGAAAAATCGGTAAGAAAATCCTTGATCAAATGTGGGACAGCCAGGCAACTGCCGATGAAATCATTGAAAAAGAGGGGCTGAAGCAAATCTCTGACTCGTCGGAAATCGAGAAGATGATCGACGACGTTATTGCTGCTAATCCGTCGCAACAAGAGGAATACCGGGCCGGCAAAGAAAAGCTGCTTGCCTACTTCGTTGGGCAGGTCATGAAAGCCTCGCGCGGCAAGGCAAACCCTGCTCAACTCAATGAAATGCTTAGGAAGAAGCTTAACGGATAATCCCGCGGCTTGGCCATTCGGTAATGTCAGCGAACCTGACACTGTTGTAAAACTGAGACAGGGAAAGGGACCACCGAAGTAAAAAGAGTCTCGAATATTGTGATGACCTGTTTTTTGCGTCATGACATGATATGCTGTGTTTCGATGTCGGAAGGAGTCAACAGTGCTTGGGTTTAACCGTTTGCGTCGCCGCTACAAGCGGTTTCGCTATAACAATCAGGCCCGTTTTCCACGCCTGTTTGTCATTTTAGAGATGGCAGAGTTTCCGCTGCAGCTGCTGGCGGTGGCACTGCCGTTGTGGCTGGTGGTGAGCTTTTACGATGATCATTTTTCCTATCGTGCCAAAAATGCACAGCGAGCGCCTGTGTCAGCCGTTGACACGACACCGCGTCAGACTGCAGAACCGATTGAAGTGGATAATTCTCTGGTCGCAATCGATCGCGGTGCGGAGCAGCCTGTGGAGGAAGCACTGACGGAAAGTGCGGATACTCTGGTCGCGGTTAAGAGCCCCTCTGTAACACCAGTGGTAGTGCCCGGGAACGAAACCGAAACGCAACCGCTGGCAGAACCTGACAAACTGGCGGAGCTCAGTAGTGTGGTAGAACGTATTTCGGGGCCGGCGCAAATTCACATTGACCGCCTTACCAGCAAGCCAGAGCCCATTGAAAGATCCGGTCCGGTGTTGCGTGATGCGGGCTGGCTGAAAGACCAGGCCGAAAGCAGTTTTGTTATACAGCTTGAGTCGTCAGTAAATGTTGATCGCATGCGACAACAGATCAACAGACTCTCCACTGCCGAACAGCTGGCTATCTACCCGTACAAAGTGTCGGTGAATGGTGATGTGGTCTACGGCCTGTCCTACGGCCTGTATGACACGCTCTCGCAGGCAAAGCAGGCCAACAGTGAAATGCCGGCAGAATTACGCCGTTTTGGCTCGTGGATACGGCAGGTCGGACCCTTAAAGCAGCAGATTGAACAAATCGACGGGCCGGTTGCGCAGCGCGAGTGATTAGGCTGACGTATTACTAAATGTAAACGTTGTGATTAATATTTGATACACTGGGCGCCGGTGAGAATCTCGGCCCCGGCTAATGCGTTTACTTCCTTCCTCAATACTGTTGTTGTGCCTGCTGCTGCCTTCCTGGGCACTTGCCAGTGGCGCGTCGCTGCCGCTTTACACGTCAGGCTATGTTGACCGTCAGTCGCTTTCTCTCGAAGGAGCCAGGGTGCGTCCGGTGCTGGCGACTGCATCACTGGGGCTGTGGTTGTTTGAAGGTATTGGCGGTGAGATTGAAATTGGTACCGGTCTGAAAGACGACTCACTGAATAATCTCGATTTCGATGTTTCCTCACAGCTTGCCATCAATCTGCGTCTGGAATCCCATGCGCGTAACGGTGTGGCAGCCTATGCCGTGTTCGGGCTTGTGCAATCGGCGTTTGATACGCGCTTCGAATCCATTGCCGGAAGCTCCGACAGTCGCAATTTTCGAGGTGTACGCGGTGTTGCCGGCCTGGTTTTTCCTGTTTCAGCGCGTTTGGCTATTGATGCTGCTTTTACCCGCTCCGAGTATGACGACAATATGGGGGTGAGCAGCTTTCGAATCGGGTTGCGCTACAGGCTTAACGATGTGAAGCCGCAACAGCGCCGGGGGTGGTTAAGGTGATCAGACAGTACCTGCCGGTTATAGTCGGCGCTTTTTTCGTTGCAGGGTGCGACAGTGACAACGACGTACAGGAACTGCGTAACCGTTTTGCCATTGCGTCGGACAACATCACATCGGTGTCAATTGATGATGCACCTGAAGTAATAGAACTTCTTACTCCGACCTCGTTAACGCTTACTGCAGACCAGGGGGCAGAGAACTTTGCCTCACTGGCCAGCTGGAGCAGTAGCGATACCAATGTCGCAACAGTAAGTAGCAGTGGAATTGTTACCGGTATAGCAGACGGCACCGCAACTATTCAGGGTGTGTTGGGGCCCTACGCGGCTGCAGCGGATATCAGAGTGTCTTCAGCAGAACTTACAGATATACAAATCACCGCACCGGATCAGATCAACGAGTGCGGCAGCGCGTTGTTTAGTGCCGAAGGAATTTTTGCAGCAGATAATAACTCTGTCAGAGATCTTGATGACTGGCAGTGGTCGGTGAGTAGTACGCCGACTATCGGTGTATTCAGCGAAGTGACCAACGGATTGTTCCGCAGCAGTGCGGCCGGTACCGCGACGATAACTGCCAGCCGAGGTACGGTGAGTCAGGTTGTCACGGTAACAGTAAACGATAATCTGCAGGCGATTAGTATTAGCCCTGCAGATCCGGTCGTTACCACAAGCAGCGCCACACAGTTCTCTGCTACCGCTTTCTATTCCGATGGCGCTGAACAGGCAGACATTACCGATAACATTAGCTGGTCGGTCAGTAACACAAGCATTGCCAGTGTTGACAATACCTTGCCCGCCAAAGGCAGTGTCACGGCATCATCAACCGGCAGCGTCACACTGACCGCCATCTGTGCAACCGTAGATGATACTGCAGCAGTCCAGCAGCAAGTTGAATTTTCTATCGGTGATCCGTCTGTGGTGATCAGTATTGAGTTTCAGCGCGGTAACAGCTTTAACCTTGAATACAATAATAACGATCGCGAAATCCAGCTGAATGCGATTGCGAATCTACAGGATGGAAGCACTGTTAATATTAACGAAGATGTCGAATGGACTCTGGTCAGGCGTAGTACGCCGTTGCTGAGTATCAGTAATGATTCCGGATCTGAAGGCGAATTGTTAATACGAGGGGTTGGCCGTATTACAGTTCAGGTTGAATACGACGGTGATCGGTTCGATGAAGACGAAAGTACCTTCAATATCGAGCAATTAACCATCGATGTGCTGTAAGCGGTTACCGAAAACTTAGTGCAACTTGATTTCCGGATGCACCGAGCGCCTGAACAGGTTTGATAATGTAAACAGCCCTGTTCGCACATAGCCGAACAGTGACACCTGATGCATCTTGTACAGTGAAAGGTAAACCAGTCTCGCGATCATGCCTTCAATACGAACGTTTTTAATGGCTTTGCCCATCAGGTTGCCCACTGTAGAGTAGTTGCCAAGGGACACCAGCGATCCGTAGTCACGGTAGGCAAACTCCGGCAGTGGTTTGCCGGCCATTCTCAATTTCAAACTCTTTGCCAGTAACGTTGCCTGCTGGTGGGCTGATTGAGCGCGTGGAGGTATTAATTTACCATCGCGCCATTCGCAGGCAGCACAGTCACCCAGTGCAAAAATGTTTTCATCTATAGTGGTTTGAAGTGTGCCGGTGACCTGCAGTTGATTGATGCGGTTATATTCCAGCCCTTCAGTGTCCTGCAGAATTGCCGGTGCCATGATACCGGCTGCCCATACAGGGATGTTGCATGGAATCTGTTTGCCGCTTGCGGTGTTAACGGACTGTTTAGTGACTTCCGTAACACGCTCACCGGTATAAATTGCGATACCGAGTTTTTCCAGCTGAGTGGCAGTTGCAGCCGACAGGTATTCCGGCAATGCGGGTAGAATTCTGTCCGCACCTTCAATGATGCTGACTTTAATATCTACCGACTGGCCGGTGATATCCATATACGAATCAAGAAGGTCTGCTATCTGTCTGAGCTGAGCCGCCAGCTCAACACCGGTTGCGCCTGCGCCAATGATAGTAATGTTTAGTTTTCCGTCATCGAGTGGCTTGTCAGCCGCGAAGATTTGCGTATAGGTTTGCACCAGACGGCGATGGAAGTTCTCTGCCTGCATTGTGGTGTCGAGATAAAGGCAGTGTTGATCAACACCAGGCACACCGAAGTCATTGCTGATACTGCCAACAGCAATTACCAGAGTATCGTAACTTAGCTTTCGTTCACCGCTCAGGAGTTGTCCGTTGTCGCCGGCGATGGGAGCCAGTACTATTTCTTTGTCGCTTCTGCCTATGCGCTTTAATGAGCCGAGTCTAAAGTTGAAGCCACAGCGCTTAGCCTGAGCCAGAAAAGAAATCTCATTGACGTTCGGGTCGAAAGAGCCGGCAGCTACTTCGTGTAGCAGTGGTTTCCAGATATGTGTGAGCTGTTGATCTACCAGAGTGATCGAGACACGGTCATTACGTTTGAACTGCCGCCCGAGTTTCGAAGCCAGCGCAAGACCGGCTGCACCACCGCCAATGATCAGAATGTGGTGACCGTTGTTATGTGTGTTATTCATATATTGAAAGCATGACATAAAAACCGGTGCAATAAAATGATGGTCATCAGGCGGAGTTGGTGTTGTACCTTAACACTACCTGCGACGGAGGAATGTCAGTAATGAGATACCGTACATCACTGCCCCCATAATGCCGCCGAGCAGTTAGTTGATTCCACCTTCACCCGGGAGCTTATTAGCTATAACTACGATGGAAATGGAAACATTATCGTGCGACGAATAGAGGATCCATCCGGGGGCACATGATTAGCGAACCCACCTTTGAATTCGAAGTCGTCGAAAAACCATTCATTAACTACCAGTTACGCATTTTTCACTTTTTTCTTTGAACGTTGGATTTGCCAGGTGCAGCCCGGATTCACTGATTGTATCGGGCAAATTGAATCAGTTCGCAAATAGTTGTCTAACGCCTTGTTTTAGCTGTTGCTGCAAACGCCTCAATAAAGCTGTCTGCCATTCCGCCGATAGCCTGTCGTCTCGCTAATATGCCCGGCTCTGCCCGGGTGATAAAAATAATAAAGGTGGGTGGGGTTTGCAGCGTTGTGGAATTACGATTCTGATCTGCGGTTTGCTGACAGCAGGTTGTGCCAGTGTTCAGCCGGCTGTTGATGTAACGGCTTTTGACGGTGATTACATCACGTCGTACCGGCATTCACCTGCCACGCAGGTGGTCGATGGTGTCTCGCTCGATTGCGCACCTGTTACGGAAGCGCTGTTTGTCAGGGTCCGCAATGGCGTGGCGTCCGGTTATTTACACCGCGATGAAAACTACAGTTTTCGCACTACAGTCAGCCGTGCCGGTCATTTAAAAACCACAATGCCTATCGATTCGCACTACCGGTATGATGCCGACAATCCGGTGCCAGTCTCAAGCCTGCTGCTAATCTTTGAGGCGCAACTTGATCAGACTGCCAGCGGTGCAATAACGCTGGGTGACAGGCGTTTTAATTTCGATGGTTGTACCACTGGCGTGGAGATTATTGCTCTGTGATCTGTAGTCGCGCCAACGCTGTGCGGTTTTTCCTTTGCGGCTTGCTGTTGTGGCTTTGTGGCTGTCAGACTGCTCCGTTTGCTGTTGATGAAGCTTTACTGATCAACCCCCGTGACCCGGGTATTGTCTCCGGTTCCTTTGAAAATGGATTTCGTTACTTCCTGCGTAGTACTAATAGTGCCGAGCGCGATGATCAGATAGAAGTGCGTCTTATTGTTGCTGCGGGTTCTCTCGACGAACATCATGGTGAGGAGGGTTATGCTCATCTGCTTGAACACGTTGTATTGCGTGGGACCGAGAGTTTTCCGGCTGCAAGAATAAATGCACTGGTTAAAAAAAACGGTCTGGTCTGGGGGCGGGACGTTAATGCCACAACACACTACAATGCTACTGTTTTTCGTTTTTCAATAACTGAAAATGAACGTCATCTGCTACCGCAGATACTGTCCCTTTATGCCGAAATACTCGACAGTGCGTTAATTGACAACAAAGCTGTCGAAGTCGAGAAGAAAATTGTAGAGGCCGAATGGATATACCGCTTTGGCCACAAGGCTTTTTTGATTGATCCGGTTGCTGCGGTCGCCTTTAAAAATTCCGCATTTGAACACCACCTTCCGGCAGGCAAACCCGGACCCATACGAAATGCCACACCGAAGCTGTTGAAGAAGTACTGGCGGCGTACTTATCACCCTGCCAATGCAGCAGTGGTGGTGACCGGAAGTATAGTTCCGTGGGAACTGGAATCGTTGATAGCCACGCGGTTTCAAAAGATTGAAAGTCGCACAGCTATCACAGTTGTACCGCCGCAAGTGTCTAGCGAACTTGCTTCACACAAGCCAAAGTTTTTGGTTTACACAGATCCTGATAACAAAACCGATCAGGTGTCAATCAATCTGATTTCGCGCAATGGTGATGCTGCCGCGACAGGATGGATGGCTAACCGGTACGTTGATGCGCTGTTTTTTAAATCCGTAAGCAAGATGATGGAGGCTTTTCTGCCAGACACAGAATGCGGGCTTCCTGAATTTAGCGTTTCGTTGCTGGACAACGGTGAGTCTGTGTATCGTATTGCCAGCACCGTTGGTAACGGTGATTTTTCATCGTGTATGTCGACACTTGCAGCCGCTTTTCAGTTGGCAAGGCGGCAGCGTCTGAGTGCTTCAGAATATAAGTTGCTGCAAAGCAGATTTCGCCAGCTCGCGATCGATGAAGGTAACCGGTATCGCGCAGGGAATGCAGCGGTTGTTGCCGATCGAATCACTCAGTCCCTAACACATGGTACGACAGTTTTGCCGGCGGCACTCTACGAGTCTCAGTTGCTTGAAGCGATTGATCATTTTGATCTGACGCAGTTCACGGCGGCCCTAAGGCAAGTCGAACGGGACTATCAGGTCGTCTACAGCACTGTGGGTGTTGGCAGAACAAAACCACTGCCTTCCCCTGAAGTAATGCAGGCGTCGGTAGAATCCCCGGCAAATAGCGCTTATGGAACAGAGGTATTAGGCGGGCATTCGGGTGGATCTGCTCGGGCAGTTACCGGATCGCAAAAGCTGCTGCAAAAGTCAGGTCAAACGTTGTTGGTGAACAACCCGAATCAGAAACAGTGGCAGCTTGCCAACGGTACAAGGGTTGTTTTCATTGAAGACGATCGATATGACTATGTGGCGGTCGCGATGGCAGCGACCGGCGGCTATGATTTCGTAAGCGACGATCTTTGGCACGCCGCGCGGTTGTTACCTGCTGCGCTTGAAAAAAATATTCTTCGCGTTCGATCGACCAATGATGGAGCCGACAGTTATCACCCGGAGTCAACTGTGTTTGTTAATTCGGCTACTCACGGTGTGATTGCATACGCTTCTGCCACTGAGTTACCAGTATTGTTTGGCCGGCTTACAGATCACTTTACGCCGTCATCGTTATCCAGTCGCGGTGCGTACAGGCTGCATGCCTACCTGGGAACTGAAGATTTACCGGGTGCCTATCGGATAAGAAGTGCAGGGCAGGCAGCGGGAATTTCTGACGAGCAGGTGGTTCGCGCGTATCAGCAACTGTTCCGCTCTCCCGCTGGATTTACTACGGTTATTGTCGGTAATGTTAGTTCGCAGGCTATTGAAGCACAGCTTGACCACTTAAATTTTGTAGTTACAGGCCACGATGCATCACCGCAGCGTGCAAGTCTGCAGTCTGTTGCCATGCCTGTTCGGGGCAAATCCGCCAACCGTGGCGAACGTACTACTGTTTTGTGGACGCATCGTTGTCGTGCCAGTGACGGATATCAGTCCGATGGTTACCTAAGATTGCTTTCACACGTACTGGAGCACCGGCTGAGGTACGCATTGCGTGAGCGACGTGGTTTGAGTTATGAGCCCGAAGTGAGCCTGTTGAGTGACGTAGTGAGTGGCGGAGAGCGGCTACACACAATTCGCTACACGGTAAACACAAAGCACATGCCGGACGCCTCAGGTATGGTGACAGAACTTCTTGATAACCTTGGCGCTACTGGTATTGCTCAGCACGAATTTGATCTGGCAATAGTTCGTGAACGGCGGCGTTTGCGGGAATTGCAGCATGACTACCTTGCCTATGCAACAGAGCTTGCAATGAATTCGCTACTTACTGCCTATATACCGAGCACAACCAGTGAAAAATACGAATTGAGTATTGCCAACCAACATGCCGGGTGTTTTTCATCGGAGAATGCAACAGTGGCGGTGCAGGGCGTGCCTGTCGACGAACGCAAAGCCGTTTCGTCACGGCCCTGAGATTTATTCTTTGGCAGTATTGCTTATTAGAGCATTAACATCTTTGGAAGTGGCGATGCTGCCGTGCTCTATGTATTGTTCGTGATTTTCTTCAATGGTGTCTATGTCATAGAGATAGTTAACCATCATCATATATGACTGAGCCTTGCCCCGATCACTGGTGTCGGCACACCAGTTAATGCGTTCAACACGCGCACCGTTGGACAGATGAAAATGTGCCACCGAGTCGAGAGCTTTGTGTCCGGCTCGTTTTTCTTCGACAATATAGCGGGCTGCCAGTGGTGCCAGTATGCCCTGCATCACTGGGCTTATTGTTTCGTCGTTGTACCAGTCCCCGCCACCCAGTACTGCTTCAATGGATAATTCGGTGTGTTGTGAAAGTTCATTCCGGTGTTCCGCAGTAAACAGCGAATCTTCCGGGCTTTCGAGTGTTTTGTTCAACCATTTGGTAAACCCCGGAATAGGTGACAAGGTGCTGAACTGATTGAGTTGCGGCAGTTCGCTGCGCAGTTCATCGGTAACACGCTTGATCAGAAAATCTCCCAGGCTCACTCCGTTAAGGCCGCTCTGGGTACTGCTGATTGAATAGAAAATCGCTGTGTTGTCGTCTTCTTCGATACTCTCACTTTGATTAACATCAAGCAGTGTATCGACGTTGTCGGATAGTTCATTAACCAGCGCTACCCACACAAATATAAGCGGTTCGTCCGGCATACGCGGATGAAAAAAAGCAAAGCAACGCCTGTTTTCTGCCAGCCTGTGGTGCAAATCGTTCCACGATTCCACCTGATGCACCGCTTCGTAGGTGATCAGCTTTTCAAGCAGTGAGGCCGGTGCATTCCAGTCGATTCTTTTTAGATCGAGAAAACCGATATCAAACCAGCTGCTCAGTTGTAATTTAAGTTCAGATTCAATGCTGCTTAGCTGCGGGTTTTCTTTCTTCAGTCGAATCAGATCGCTACGCATATCAACCAGAAACTTAAGGCCGTTCGGCAGTGCATTGAATTGCGTAAGCAGGGTGAGATACGGTGGTGTTAGCTGTGCCCGCAGCCGTTGCTCTGTTTGACTGCGATCATCGTCCGACAGGTCGGAAAAGAGCTTTTCAGCGGTGAGTCTGGCCTGGTCGTGGTCGGTGTCGAACTCTTCGAGAAACAGGCTGAAGTACTTGATCTTGCCTTCATCGTTTAAGGTAAGGTAGGCCTTGCCCAGTTCGGCTGCACGCGCGCGCGAGGACACCTGGCCACCTTTGGATTCCAGGCAGGCTCTTATTTTTTCGCGTAATGGATCAATTTCGTTTTCGTGCAGGTACGAACTTAGCTCCAGTCGTTTACCTGAAAACGGACTGGACAAGCCTTTCCATGCGCTCAGCAAATTGCTGATCAGGCGGTTACTCACCCGCTTTGTGTTTTGAGTCAATGACGCAGTCCCGCGATACAGAAGCTGTGATCGATGCTTGTCTTGTCAGTAGAGTGTAGGTTCGCGCTCGAGCGATACACCATAACGACGCAAGATATCTTGTTTTATATTGTTTGCAAGTATTGCAATCTGCTGACCATTACCGTCACCGTGGTTCACCAGAACCAGCGCCTGGGCGTTGTGAACACCAACATTGTCGACCTGATGCCCCTTCCAGCCTGCCTGATCAATCAGCCACGCTGCAGGGATTTTGAAATGCCCGTGTTTATCCGGATAGTGCGGAATTTGCGGGTGATCGGTTTTTAGCGCGTCAAGTTGCTGGCGGTTAATGACCGGATTCTTGAAGAAACTGCCGACATTCCCGATCTGTTGCGGGTCGGGCAGTTTTGCACTTCTAATTGCGCACACGGCATCAAACACCTGTTGTGCGTTTGGCGAGTTGTGGCCGCTGGCAGATAGTGTTTCCTCCAGTGCCCGGTAACTGATGTTGGGGTTGTCGTGCTCTGACAACCGCAGGTTAATTGCGGTAACAATATAGTCCGAGCCCGCAGTGGTTTTAAAAATGCTGTGGCGATACCCGAACTGACAGTCTTTGTTGTCAAGGCTGAATGTTTCGCCTGTTTCCCGGTGGTAAATCTCCACTGTGTCCAGCAATTCGGCAACCTCAACGCCATAAGCGCCTATGTTCTGAATTGGTGCAGCACCTGCAGACCCCGGTATCAGTGCCAGGTTTTCCAGCCCGAAGTATTTGTGTTTAAGGGTAGCGGCTACCAGTCCGTGCCAGGACTCTCCGGCACCAACGTTAATTTTTACATGGTCGGCCGTGGTTTGAGTTGTGATGCCATGAATGTTGATATGAACAACCAGACCGTTAACGTTTCTGGTGAAGACAATATTGCTGCCGCCGCCGAGTATGAACGTTGGAACAGATTTTCGGTTACCCCAGCTAATTGCTTCGTGAAGTTCGGTGACACTTTCAACGCTGACAAAATATTCGGCACTGATATCGAAACCAAAGCTGTTGTAGTGCTTCAATGATTTTTCAGTTTCAATATTCAAAGTGAATTAATGCTCGTTACTTTGCCGGGTGACTGGTTGCGGGGTGATAGTGGTATTAAAATGCGGGTTATTGGAGATGCGCGGGTAGTAGTACAGTAAAGATAACGCTCTGGTGATCATGAATATACTGAAGCTTAGCCACAGTCCGGAATTGCCCATATGCCTGGTGAGTACCTGCGTGGTGAGTAAAAACACCAGCGCAGAAAATACCATAGCGTTGCGCATTTCTTTTGAATGTGTGGTGCCGATGAAAATGCCATCGAGCTGATAGCACCACACCGATATTATCGGTAACGCAACCAGCCAGGGCAATAACAGATTGGCAATCTCAAGCACTTCACTCTGGTTGGTAAACAAACCGATTAGTTGCTTTCCGAATAGTGCAATGCCAATTGACATTAATGTGGCGACGACAATCGATTGCAGTGTCGAGTACTTTACTGCCATGTTGAAGTGCTGGCGCTTTTGACTTCCCCATGCGTGGCCGGATAACGTCTCTACCGCATGCGCAAAGCCGTCGAGCGCATAGGCACAGATATGCAGTATTTGTAAGAGTATCGCATTTGCTGCCAGCGCGACTGCTCCAAGGCCGGCACTCTTTGCATTAAAGTAGAAAAACGACAGCACCAGCAACAGCGTGCGAATGAATATATTGGTGTTTAACTGAAACAGCTGTCGAAGTGCGCGGGCTTCAAGCAGTGATTTCCACGGCGACGACCCGGCGGGTTGGCTGGCGTGGTTGCGGATCAGGAAAAACCCGAGCAGCAGGGCAGAGTATTCACTAATCACTGTTGCTGCGGCGACACCGCTAATGCCAAAGCCCAGCAGCGGTACAAATAACAGGTCGAGCAATATGTTCAGCACATTCAAAAACAGCTGGAATATCAGTACAGCGCGCATGTTCTGCAGCCCGATTAGTGTGCCCAGAATAACGTAGTTTGCCAGTGTTGCCGGGGCTGCCCAGATACGTATGTTGTAATACTCACTGGTGGGTGCGTTGAGCGTGTTGTCTGTGCCAAGCAGCCACAGGCTGAAGGTTAGCAGTGGCTTCTGCAGTGCCAGTACAACGCAGGCAAGCACGCCGGCAACCAACAGCGAACGCCGAAAAATCAGGGGTATTTCCGTATTGTTGTCGCTGGCAACAGATGCACTGCCAAACGCCTGTGCAACCAGACCGCTGGTGGCCATTCGCAGGAAGCCAAAAGTCCAGAATACCAGGCTAAAAATAGACGCCCCAAGCGCGACCGCACCGATTAGTTCTACCTGTGCCAGATGACCGACCACGGCAGTATCGACAGCGCCAACCAGCGGTACGCTGATATTAGAAAATATGATTGGCAGTGAAAGCTGCCAGATACGGCTGTGCCACTGGAGGCGTGACTGTGGGGCGGGCGTCGATGTCATACGCAATTGTACGTCATCGGGTGGCTGACGAGGTGCTGTCAGCCGTTGCCTGCGGCACTTACCGAGGTTGGGGCTCTGGTAAGTACCGCGGGCAATCAGTGATAATTAGCTTTGACGGCGTCCGATGCAATAGTACGTAATACCGTGCTCGGCAAGCGTCTGTGGTTCGTACAGGTTGCGACCATCAAAAATAACCGGCGCGCTAAGGCGTTCTTTCATGCCTGTCCAGTCCGGACTTCTGAACTCGTGCCACTCTGTACAAATGATTAGCGCATCGGCACCTTCCAGCGCGTCGATAGCGGACTCGGCTAGTTGCAGTTTGTCTGCATGGTCGGGGTAGAGGTGTCTGGTTTCATCCATCGCGACCGGATCATAAGCCTGGACACGTGCACCTTTTGCCCACAGTCCTTCCATCACAACGCGACTTGGCGCTTCGCGCATGTCGTCGGTGTTTGGTTTGAAAGCAAGCCCCCACAGCGCGAAAGTTTTACCCTGCAGGTCGCCGTTGAAGTGCTTTTCAATTTTGCCCTGCAGCACGTGCTTCTGTTTGTCGTTAACGCTTTCTACTGATTCAAGCAGCTGTGCGTCGTAGCCCACTTCACGGGCAGTGGCTACGAGTGCTTTAACGTCTTTCGGAAAACATGATCCGCCATAGCCACAGCCAGGATAAATAAAGCTGTAACCTATTCGCGGATCGGAACCTATGCCGATACGAACGCTTTCAATGTCGGCGTCGAGTGCATCAGCCAGATTCGACAGTTCATTCATAAAGCTGATCTTTGTCGCGAGCATTGAGTTGGCGGCATATTTGGTCAGCTCTGAGGAGCGGATGTCCATGAAAATCAGTCGGTCGTGGTTGCGGCAGAACGGAGCGTACAGTTTGCGCATTTGTTCGCGGGCGTATTCATCTTCAGTACCGACGACAATTCGGTCAGGCTTGCGGAAGTCTTCAATGGCAGCACCTTCCTTAAGGAATTCCGGGTTTGAGATAGTCACATAGTCGATGTCTGCGCCGCGTTCTTTCAGCACTTCCTGCATGCGTGCACCGACTTTGTCTGACGTGCCTACCGGGACGGTAGATTTTGTTACTACGAGTTTCTTCGCGTCCATTCGCTCTGCAATAGTGGTCGCTACAGCAAGCACGTGCTTGAGGTCTGCGGAGCCGTCTTCGTCGGGTGGAGTTCCTACCGCGATGAACTGCACCTCGCTGTGCGCAACGGCTTTGTCCATATCGGTGGTGAACTGCAGCCTGCCGATTTCAACATTGCGCTTGATGATCTTGTCGAGGCCCGGCTCGTGAATCGGGATAATCCCGTCATTCAGATTGGCTACTTTCTGCTCGTCAATATCAACGCACAGGACATCGTTACCTACATCGGCAAGCAGCGAGCCTGTTACCAGGCCGACATACCCTGAACCGTATAGCGTGACTTTCATATTTTAATCCGTTACTGGGTGCTTAAAAAATAGATGGGGATGTAATAGTTATCGGTCAGCATGGGTAGTAACTAATGATACAGTATTCGAATGGGTCACATGTTGCCGTGGTTTATACTGTCCAATGGTCGGACGAATGCAGGAATCGGGCGAAATACCTCAAGATTGCAAGGTTCTTGCCGTACCAATGGCGCGAATCCGTGAAGATAACTGCGCCGTATAGTGTACACTGGGTCAAGGAATTGTGGACGATTCTGCCAGGTTAAACCGGTAAATTAGTTAAAACAGAAATTAGCCTTGAACAGTCGAGCGACAAACAACCGATTCGAGACGATTTGGAGTCGTACCAGCAACCTTACGGATGATGATGGTAATGGTATCGGGCGCGAATTGTTTCATCGATATGCAGAGCCTGATCGGTACTACCACACCATAGAGCATATCGACTATTGCCTGGAAATGTTTGATCAGGTGCGCGAGTTATGCGCCAACCCCGATGCAGTCGAACTGGCTATCTGGTTTCACGATGCGGTTTACGACTTCCCCGTTGACGACAACGAGCGTCTCAGCGCCGAGTATTTTTTGACGGTATCGCAGGGTAAGCTGCCTGAAGATCTCCGCCAACTGGTGTTTGATCAGGTAATTGTTACTGACCATCGCAGTACCCCGACCGACTCCGACCAGCAGCTTCTGATCGACATAGACCTGTCGAGCTTTGGCCAGCCCTGGGAAAGGTTTTTGAAGGACGGCGCGAATGTGCGGCTGGAAATGAGCTACATCGAAGACACCGAGTTCTACGAGAGTCAGATAGCGTTTATGTCGCAACTTCTTAACCGCACGCACTTTTACGGCAGCGAGTGGTTTCAGAAACATTTCGAGCAAAACGCTCGAGGCAACGTTACCCGCTATTTGCAAACCCTGGCCGACAAGGGTTACACCGTTAACTGACTGTCCGTAGTTAGGTTGTTGTCAGGCGGTGGCAACAATTACCTCTCTTTTACCGGCAGGGCCGGGTCGTTTCTTCCAGCTGAATCCGGCTGCAGTTAAGGCATCTTTAAATACTCTGTTAACACTGTAGGTGGCAAGTGTACCGCCGCCTTTGAGTGACCGGTGTAGTGCTGTTAAAAATGCTGTCTGCCACAGGTGCGGGTTTTGGCTGACGCTGAAAGCGTCGAGATAAATCGCATCAAACGCGTTTGGTGGTATTGCACTGTTGCGTACATCTTCATTAACAATCGTCAGATGGCAGTGCTTATTAATAGCGGGTTTGCTATTGCGTGTTGAAGAGAGTTGATTTCGGCTTCGCAACTCTTAAGGTTGTTGCTTAACAGCTCTGCAATGATCGGCGCCGGTGGCAATTGATTTTCATACGCTGTGTAACTTAGCGTGCATTGATATTCTTTTGCGCACGCAGTCGTCAGCATAAAATTTAAGCCACTGCCAAATCCGATTTCAAGTACCGCAGTTTTACGTCCTTGTTGCAGTCTGTGTTTAACTGTTGAATTTTTTAAAAAGACAGTGGTTGCTTCAGTGACGGCACCAAAGCGTGAGTGGTAGGTTTCCGGAAGGTTTGGGTGCGCCAGTGTATAACTGCCATCACCAGTCAGTACTAACGTCAGTTCATTGAGGTTTAGCGGCATGGATAGAAACTGACGAATGCCAGTACAGGTTGTAACGGTGCTTGTGCTACTGCACGTTTTTTAAGGGGCGCGGGATTCGCAGTGTGGCTGTGCGAAATTCTTCACACTCATTGGTAAACAGTTCAGTGCTTCGCGGCATTGGTACTCTGGCAAGTGCCACCCACTCGATGAGACTTTTGCAGTCATACAGTAGTTTGATGCCGGTGCTGTGCAGCCAGGCTGGCATTTGTGCATCGCGGTATGGTTGTCCCGGAAACTCGGAGAGGCGTTCACTTGAAGAGACGAACTCCGGCCAGATAACAAAGTTATTTACCGCATCGCTGCGCATGGTCTCGCAT
>CAYZVB010000043.1:11099-21704 GCA_964481315.1 uncultured Granulosicoccaceae bacterium | reverse complement strand
GTTAAACACTCTTTCAGCAGCAGCCTTTGGATCGATCATGGGCCTGATATTGGGCGCGTGGCTCGACAAAGGGGTGTTTAACCCGACCCGTGTCTGTAACGGTTTGGTTGGAGGGCTGGTGGCATGTACTGCAGCGGTAAACATTATGTCGACCGTCGAAGCTATTGTTGTCGGCCTGCTCGGTGGTGCACTGGCAACTTACAGCGCCGATGTCCTGCTGCACAAATTTAAGCTCGACGACCCGGTCGATGTTGTCGCCACTCATGGTATCGCCGGGGTTTTCGGCACGCTGGCTGTGGCGTTTGTCGGGCCTCTATCCGCCATGCCCACGGGCAACCGGCTGCACCAGTTTATTGTCCAGAGCGGCGGTGTTTTGTTGTTGCTAAGCTTTGTCTGCTTTACGACTTATTGCACGCTGCTGCTGGTGCGTCGTTTCTCAACGCTTCGGGTAAGCGAAGAAGACGAACGTCTTGGCCTGAACTACACAGAACACGGCGAGTCAATCGGTTCTGGACGCCTGCAACTGGCGCTTGAGTCACGTATCCAGGGAACCAAAGGCTTCAGCGATCGATTCGACGTCGCCAGTAACGACGAAAACTCTGAACTGGCCGCTGCTATGAATCAGTTACTGGACAAACACGATGCGGCTCGAAAGCAAATCCATTTGTCTGAAAAACGCTTTCAGCACTTTGCAGAAACCGCATCCGACTGGCTGTGGGAAACTGATGATCAATTGCAACTGATCACTATCAATACCAACTCTGTCAGTCAACCGACCGGGCCCGATCTGCAACTTGACGCAGCCATTGGAAAACACATTTTTGAGCTGCTTGAAGTGGCTGAGCAGGATAACGTTCAGTTACAGCGCTGCCTCGACAAACTACAGGCAACCAACTCGTTCGAAGCAAAAATAAAGGCAGCGGACGGCACGCACTACGCGATTGTCGAAGTGCGTGGCGTGCCCTATTACTCTGTCACCGGTACCTTCAAGGGCTACCGCGGTACAATTTGCGATATCACGCCGCGCAAAGCGGCTGAGAACCGCGCAGTGTTCTTATCACTGCATGACGAACTCACCGGGCTGCCAAACCGCAGGGCACTGTCTGACCGGCTGAAAAACCTGCTCCGCGCCGCCGAACAAAGCGGGCTGGCTGCAGTGATCGCAGGTGTGGACCTCGACGGATTTAAAAGTGTTAACGACAGCTACGGTCACGCTGCCGGAGATACGCTGCTCAAACAGGTGGCACAGCGTCTTGAAGCGTGCCGGCGTCCGGACGATCTGGTCTTCAGAACAGGCGGTGATGAATTCGTTCTTGTGTTAACCGGCTTTGTACCGGACAGCGCGCAGTCGATGGCAGAACAGATTTGTTCGAATATCATTGCAGAACTCAGCCGTGAATATATTATCGACACTAACAAGGTAACCATCGGCGCCAGTATCGGTCTGGCTCTGTATCCGCAACACAGTGACGGTTCAGACAATCTTGCCCGTCTGGCAGATCTGGCGCTCTACGCAGCTAAATCGCAGGGTAAGGGACGCGTCATTACCTTTGAACCAAAGATGGACACCGATGCTCAACACCGTCTCAAACTCGAGCACGACTTAAGAACCGCAATCGCAGAGAAACAGTTCTACCTGCAGTATCAGCCATTGCTTGCAACAAACAGTGAGGAACTGGCAGGTTTCGAAGCACTAATACGATGGAACCACCCTGAGCGAGGAGAAATTCCGCCCGGCAGTTTTATCGAGGTGGCTGAACAGTTAAACCTGATGGATGAGATCGGACAGTTCGTGCTGCAGGAGGCGTGCGAATTCGCCAGTCAGTGGGCCTTTGACGCAACAAAAACGTCACCGGTAATTGCAGTCAACGTTTCTCCCGATCAACTTCGCAACACGCAGTTTCCGGAACTGGTCAGATCAATACTGGAAAACACCGGGCTTGAACCTGCACGACTGGAGTTGGAAATAACCGAAAACGTCCTGGTGCACGATATGCAGCAGGCGCAGCAGGTACTGACCGAACTCACCAGGATGGGCGTCTCTATTGCGGTTGATGACTTTGGCAGCGGTCAAACCTCACTTCGCTACCTGAATAACTTCCCAATCTCAAAACTGAAGATAGACCGCTCATTCATTCGCCACCTGTGTGCCGATAAAAAAGCTGCCGAAATTACCCGGTCTATTGTTGATCTCGGTCGAAAGCTTGGCGTCTCCGTGGTTGCCGAAGGCGTTGAAGAACAGGGGCAGCTCAATATTCTTAAAGACTGGGACTGCGATCAGGTACAGGGATTTCTGTTTTCCAAACCGGTGAACAGGGAAACGGTTACCGATATACTTTCCATGAATCATGCGCCGGTTAAAAAAGCAGTTGGCCAGTAGGCTGCGGGTAATATTTGTTAACGCCAGCCAATATGATCCAAATACTCCGTATCATACCTACCCCAACCAATAACCAGCTAATACCGGTTACTACAAACAGATGTTAACTAAGCGGCACTCTGTAAGTCACCATGCATGTTATTCAACTCAACGATCGCCTGCGGCACTTTGCCACTGGCCATTGGTCGTGAGTAGAAAAAACCCTGCACTACGTTAATACCCAGGTCAGCAACCTGATCATGCTGCAGATCGGATTCAACGCCTTCCGCGACGGTTTCAAGCCCCAGTACATCTGCAATTGACGCGATAGTCGCTGTCACCGAATGCGATACGCTGGGCTGCGTATTAAGCCTTGAAATAAAAGACCGGTCAATCTTAAGCGAGCTTACCGGTAAGTTCTGCAACTGACTTAAAGAAGAGTAACCTGTGCCGAAGTCGTCAAGCGCTATCTTGATACCTGCCTCACGCAACTTCACCAGCGACTGTATAACCCAGTCCGAGTCGGACATAAACACACTTTCCGTGAGTTCAATTTCTATCGCATTGGCATCGAGCTCGTGGCGCTCCAGAGTCGCAATTACCTGCTCTACAAAATCCGGCTGCATAATCTGATGTACCGAAACATTGATCGCAACGCGTAACCCGAAGCTGGTTTCCTTCAGCCAGCAGGCAGCCTGTCGACAGGCCTCATTCAGCACCCACCTGCCCAGCGCCGGCATCAACCCGCACTCCTCGGCAATGGTAATGAATTCAGAAGGCGGTATCAGACCCCGTTGCGGGTGATTCCAACGCACCAGCGCCTCCACAGCATCGACCCGGTTCTTCAGCAGATTAAACTGCGGCTGGTAATAGAGCTCCAACTGCTGCCCTTCCAGCGCAACGGCAAGATCGCGTTCTATTCGCAACCGGTTTTCAAACTCTTCCGCCATCTCCGGTTTAAAGCTTTCAACACAGCTTTTGCGATTATTTTGACCTTCACGTTTGGCAAAGAACATGGCGTAGTCTGCATTTACTTTTAGCCGCGCTGCAGTGTCTGCATCACGCGGATACAGGCTGATTCCGATGCTTGTCCCTATATGGACACTACCATCCCCTATTAGAAAATCTGCATCTAACGCATTAACAATGCGGCTCGCAAGTCGCAACGGCTCAAAGTCATTACCCGGTTCAAACAGAATAGAAAATTCATCGCCACCCAGTCTGGCCAGACACATTCGGTTGTCAACACACCCTCGCAGCCGTTCTGCAACCTTTATGAGCAACGCATCACCTATTGCATGGCCAAGCGAGTCATTGATCGATTTGAACCGGTTAAGGTCTATGGTCAACAGTGCCAGCTGGCTTCCGCAAGCCGCAGCATTTTCAATGGCGATGTCGGCCTGCTCATTAAAGAAACGGCGGTTGGGTAACTGAGTGAGATCATCGTGGTTAGCCTGGTGCTGCACTTTCCGGGCAATGCCACTGGACAACACAGCCATGCCTATACACAAAAGCACCAGAGCAGTATCTGCGATCAGCCGACGATTCGTATTTCTTTCAATGGTCTGCGCCGTTTCCAGTGTGTGCGTCCCGGCACCTTCTATAAGTGCCTGAATAGACTGGCGCAGGTCATTGCGGGCCCCCTCCCACGAAGACTTTAAATCTGCATAGTCACCGGTTAACGCAAGCCGCTCGATCAGCTGTGCCTGTGTGGATTGGTAGGCCGGCCATACAATGTCGAAAAACTGATGGTAGGCATCATTCAGATTCGTAGGTGGCGCAAACCCGGGTGAGCCTGTAAACAGTTGATTAAGGTCGCGCACGGCGTGCAGAGCATGCAACTGCTGTTGCTGTAACCGCAGCACTAACCCGTTTCTATCTATATCAGCCTGCGAATAAACCGGGTACCTGTCGACAGCGGCGGTTAAGATGGCATTGATTTGCATCACCGACTCACGTAACGACCACAACACATTCATCAGGGTTTTACCGCCGGCAGCGTTGTAATGATTATTCCCTGACAGCTCCAACGCACTGGAGCGCAAGTCACTGACCTGTTTGATCAGATCAGTATATACCTCAAAAAACTGCATTCTACCGGCGTCATTAAGTGCTGTAAGGTCCTCACCTGCCTGCAGCTTTAACGCGCTCCGGTAACCGGCCAGGGCCTCATATGAATCCGTTAACCGGCGTATATGCTGATCAGCGCTGTCAGACTGCAATAGAATTTCGTTTTGTACCACGGTGTGAAGGAACTGGCCGGAAGCTGCCCCCTGTCGTCGATATGACGCCAGCGCTGCTTCGTCGAGTTGTGAGTGTTCATACAGCCGATGCAACATCGAACGCTCTGCAGCGAGACTGTCTGCCAGTTCACTCAACTGAGTTTCAGGGGTAATGGACGATCTGAGCCATGCAGCATCATTGCGCTGCGAGTACGCGTTAAACCAGAAAGTGGTTGCGAGCCACAGAATAAGCAGCGTCGACACGATGCTGATCGCAATAAGGTTTTTATTTACTTTTGTATCAATGTTCACGGTGCGTGGTTTAACCTCGTGCTGCTGCAGTGAGACCAACATCCGCTTTTCGTCCGTGACCGGTAAACCACTCTCGTATCACAAGAATTTACCGGCGGGCGTTTACCACGTAGTCGACAGGTTGTCCGGTATCCTGTCCGGGTCTATAAAGAGGAACGGCCGGCAGATATTATTTTTAACAAATTATTATTCAAGGAATATCAGTAACGTGAGGTCGAGCGTGCTTTAGGTGTGCGCCAGTACCGGGTAGCCCGGTTCAGCTGCCGGTATGTCCCTTTCCGCGTCTATCCAAAAACAAAGCATGGCGGTTTGAGTTGTTTTTCCAGCAACCAGAAACGGTTTATTTTCTGTTCATGTTTGAGTTAAACGCTGTTTAAATTTCTGTCAGGATGAATTTAGATCCCGACCCTATCTTTAAGCGTGCCGTGCTAGACGGATACTACGCGAAATATCAAACGCTCAAACCAAAAGGGCCAGCCCATGAACCAACGCACTCAAAACCTGCTTAAAACCTCTATTGTAATCGGTCTGACCGCCGCCACTGCTCACGCCGCCTCTGAAGCCGTTGTGGGTGACGACGTTATTGCCGATCAGCGCGCTGCGCTCGCGGCATCCACAGACGGCGCCGGCTTCGGGCCACAATCACCACGTGATATCGATACCCCGGCAGGCAGCAATACTCGAATCTTTGAATCGGCACCTGCCTTTACAGAAATGAACCTGTGCAACATTCATATGCACGAAGGTGCAGAGCACAAAGGTGGCGAATTCACCAAATACGCCGGCAACGGAAATGGCGAGGGCTACGGAACCGGTTTCCAATACAGCGGAGAACTGACCGACGCTGAGCTGGCCCCAATCGATATGAAAGTCGGCAGCGGCAAGCATGGCAACCTGGAACCGGGCGACACCATAGAAGTGCACTACGTTCACACAACAGCCCAGGTGACTCCGGGGCCGACTCTAGGTGCCTGTCTCAGCGACGCTATCGCCAATCCTCAGCTGCGGGTTGAAACTCAGGTATTTGTACTGGTCAATGACGAAAGCGCGCTCGACTTTATGGCACTGACCGAAGTCGGAGAAAAAGACGGTTTTCATCAGGCACTTAACATTCCGTCGGATACCGGCGCTGCTATCCAGTACACCGGCTCGACGACCGGACCGAGCTACAACGAAAAAGGCTCTCCTTTTCAGGTGAGCTGGAGTGTGCGACCAAAGGTTGGCAAGGTAAATATCGCGTCTGTTGGCGAGTGGTTCTCCGGCAACATTTTTAAGGAAGATCACGCTCACGGTGTGCGCAATCTTGTTACCAACCCTGCACTGTTGTCCTCCATCGCAAATTAGTTAAAACCAGCCGTCCCGGGGCAATGTGCCCCGGGCGGTTGTCGTTTTCGTGAAGAATTGTCAGCCACACTCCATACAGACTGTTAGAATCAGCGCCGGAAATGGCGGCTTTACATAGCCATAAAAGTGTGCCGGCAATTCACCAGAAGTTAGCAGACCATCATGACACCATCATTTCAGAACAGCCTGAAAAAAAGGCTTGTTACCACCGGTATTACATTACTGGTACTGGTACTGCTCGCGTCTGCAGCATTGTTATACACGGCACGTCAATATAACTTTTACCTTGAACGAAGCGCACGGGCACAACATGTATACGCAAGCTACCGTGCAGTGTCTGACCACACTTACCGCAAGCTCAACGCGATTGGCGAGATTGTAGAGAGCGGCACCCTAACCAACCTGCAGGAACGTTACCGCAACAAAGAAGCGTTGCGTGCATCCCTGCGCGATGTACGCGAGAGTATCGCAGCCGAACTGACGCTGGTGGGTGATGTTAAAGAGGCAGAAGAACTTGAGCACTTCAACAAAATAGAACTGCTTGCCGAAGAAATTATCAGAAGCAGCGGACTTGTCAGAAACGAAGTTGCCAACAGTAATGAAACCAACGCAAAAGCAGCACTTGGCAATTTACGCAGCCATAAAGTAGAGGGCACATTCATCCGCCTGATCGATGAAGCACTTGCTGAAGAGCTGCGCGAAGTCAGGGAAACACAGTTGGTTGCACAGGAACTGAATACCGTTATCACGCGCCTGCTGTCGCTGCTATTTGTCTGCTTTATAGTCTTTGGCGCTTATTTGCTGTTTACCACATGGCGCGCCTTAACAAGATCAGTATCTGCATTTGAACAGGCAGCAATCGCTTACCAAAGCGGAGACTTTACTTACCGCGTACCGAATGATGTCGAACAGGAATTTTCAGGACTGGGATCCGCTCTGAACAAGATGGCTTCTGAGGTTGAATCACAGAGGCACCGTGCGAAAACCACCCAGGAAACACTTGAATCAATAATCGACAACCGCACTAGTGAGCTTAAAAAGACTAACGAAAAACTCGCTCTGGTCAGTGAAACGCGTAAACAATTCCTTGCAGACATCAGTCACGAACTGAGAACCCCGCTAACAATCATGCAGGGCGAGGCAGATATCGCACTGCGTGGAGAAACCAAAAAAGCCGAACAATACATCGATGCACTAAGTCGAATTAAAGAACAGACCACCCACACAACAAGGTTTGTACAGGATCTTTTATTCGTTGCGCGTGCCGAAGATGGCAAAGCGCCGGTCCACAAACGTCCGGTCGCACTGGTGCCGCTGGTGGCCGATGTCTGCGATGACTTTGCCGCTATAGCCAAAGAGAAAAACATAGAAATTTTACAACACTACCCAAAGCACGACATGGTCGCCAGCATTGACGCCAGTCGAATAAGGCAGGTAGTAACCATACTGCTCGACAATGCTATTCGCTATTCGTACAGCGAATCAGTGGTAGAGGTGAATGTACAAGACCTCAATCAGCTATTTTCCCTTGAAATCAAAGACTCCGGCATCGGCCTGAAATACAACGAGTCGAGTCAGGTATTTTCAAGGTTTTATCGAGGTAACGAAGGTTCCGGTAAAGCATCCGGTACCGGTCTCGGTTTACCGGTTGCCAAAGCCATCATCGATGCACACGGCGGCAGTATTAATCTGCATGGTGAGAGCGGCGAAGGCACTACTGCCACAGTTACCCTGCCACTGGAAGTTAAGCTAAGAGCTGTAAAATGACTGGGATGACACAATGAGAATACTCGTCATAGAAGACGACGACAGAATTGCGGACTTCCTGGTCAGAGCGTTGAACTCGGAAGGCCATCAATGCACAAGGCTCGACACAGGCAATGAAGCAGTGCCGTTTATTCAGAACGGAGACTTCGAATTTTTGCTGCTCGACCTGATGCTTCCCGGCCTCTCCGGCCTCGATGTCTGTCAGGAACTGCGAATGCGCAATATAGACATCCCTATCATTATGCTAACTGCAATGGATAGCGTTGAAGATATTGTGCATGGATTAAAAATGGGGGCAGACGACTACATGACCAAGCCTTTCGATATTGACGAATTGCTGGTCAGAATCGAAACGGTCTGCAGACGTCAGCGTGATACAGACACTCAGCGTACGGTGCTTTCAATTGCCGATGTCACCATGAACACCGAATCAAAAACTGTCTCCGTGTCAGGCCAGGACATACCGCTTACCGCAAAAGAGCTCAGCATCCTCGAACTACTAATGAGCAACCCCGACAAAATGTTTTCACGGGAACGTATTCTGAACAACGTATGGGGTTCAAACGTCGACCCGCTTTACCAACGTGGTCGATGTGTATATTGGCAGGCTAAGAAAAAAACTGGGAAAAGATAAAACGCTTTTTATAGAGACGGTACGGGGAATGGGTTATCGCGTACGAAACCCGCCACCACAGGTTTAAATTGCCTGGTAGTCACAGCGGGCACACCAGCTTAAGCCGTTTAGTATTGCAGTGAGCAGGTGTCAGGCCCTCTGTCCGGAGGGTCGGCGCGAGGCACCGCAGAAGGCCTGCACCCACTTACCACTTATGCACCTTACCCGCTAAACAACGGGTACGGTCATAGAACCCAGTCCGGCAATACTCACTTCCATTGTATCGCCTTTCACCACCGGCCCCACACCGGCAGGTGTGCCGGATAAAATCACATCGCCGGCTGCCAGGCTAAAGTAGTCAGACAGGTATGAAATCATTTCCGGCACCTTCCAGATCATCTGATTAAGATCACCTTCCTGCTTAACTTCACCGTTTACTTTTAGCTCAACGCGCCCTTCATCGAGGTGACCGACTTCAGCAACCGGGTGTATCACCCCAACCGGTGCACTGCGTTCAAACGCTTTACCAATCTCCCACGGCCGGCCCATCTTCTTTTGTTCCCCCTGCAGGTCACGACGCGTCATATCGAGTGACAACGCATAGCCGTACACATGGTCGAGCGCCTGCTCGATGGGAATGTTATTACCACCTGACTTCAACATTACCGCCATTTCAATTTCATGGTGTACATCGGAAGTTTTTGGCGGGTACGGAAACTCACCTGAAAAGTCGAGGTTGTCGGGGTTTTTCTGAAAAAAGAACGGCGGTTCACGATCGGGGTCATGGCCCATTTCTACAGCGTGTGCGGCGTAGTTGCGACCGATGCAATAGACCCGGCGAACCGGAAAGGTTGCTTCTGTTCCGGCAACCGGCAACGCCACAGTGTTTGGAGGATCAATCGTGAATGCGGACATAAGAAAGCCTTTGTTATTGTGCGTTTGCAGTAAAAATCAATTGCGATCAATTATGCATCAAGTGTTTAAACGGTTGCAAACATCAATTGGTTGTGTATTAATTGCGATCAATTAAACGATTGATCAACCAATAGAACAGATTGATCTAAGCCTGACCAGAATGGTCATTGCGGGAACCACAACTACCGAACGTGAGCAACCAACCATCACCACAATCGCAACATACGGACGATGCGCTGCAGCAGCTGCGGGACTTCATCGCTACCGGTGGCTATGCACCAGGTGACCGCCTGCCCGCGGAGCGACAGCTGATCAGCGCGCTCGGTGTTACCCGCAACGCATTACGCAAAGGTCTCGACACGCTCGAACGAGAAGGCGTGATCTGGCGGCATGTGGGCAAAGGTACGTTTATCACTACCCCGCAAACCCTTGCCAACGTGCCCGGTATTGCAGAGTTGAGCCATCAGGTTACACCCATACAAATGATGCGCGCACGATTGTCTCTTGAGCCGGCTATTGCACGTGAGGCGGCTATTAACGCATCAGGTGATTCCATGAACCGGCTTATCGCCGCGCGTGACAGAGCAGCATCTGCCACCACATGGGATAACTACGAAGCCGACGACGACGCTTTTCACCGCACACTGGCGGAAGCCACCGGCAACATATTACTGGTGTCCCTGTTCGACTACCTCAATCAGGTGAGACGTGCTGTCGCATGGCGCCAGGTGATACGCGCGACCGATTGTCCACCTGCTAATCACAGCAGTTTTCAGGAACACAATGAAATTGTTCATGCAGTAGAACAACGTGATCCGCTGGCAGCTCACGCTGCAATGCAACAACACCTTAATTCCGTTTCAAAACGACTGTTTGGCGATGTCTAGCGCACACTGGCTACACAATTGACTGTGCTGTTACAGCACTGGAACTCGCTAACAGATATCCGGTTCCCGTTACCCTGTTCAGGGAACCTTAACAACGAGTGAAAGTGAGAAATCACCGGAGGAATAACATGCAACGACTTGTCACCAGACTGGCCAAAGCCCTATTGGCCATACCCGGTACTACTC
>CAYZVB010000043.1:0-11089 GCA_964481315.1 uncultured Granulosicoccaceae bacterium | reverse complement strand
GTATTACGATGTCCGCAGCAAATGCAGAGAAAATTCGAATTGCACTTGCGGAAACCCCTTCCGATGAACTTGCGGCCTTTTTTGTCGCACTTGATCGCGCCAAAGCCAATGGCCTCGACTACGAATGGACCGCATTCTCCGATGAAGAACTAGCCATTCAGGCCGTACTTAGCGGTCAGATGGATATCGGTTTCGGCACACCCTACTCCGCTATGCAGCGTTCAAAAGCGCCACTGCGAATCATTTTTCAACTTTCCAAGCTGAAGTTTTTTCTGGTAACCAATAAAACTTACAGCTCACTGGAAGATCTGGACGGCGAACCCATTCTGCTGCATTCACGTGGTGGTGGTACTGACTCAATCGCCAACGTAATTGAAGACAAAATGGGCATCAAGTTTGGCAAACGCTCGTATGTTCCGGGCTCTGCAAACCGCGTTGTAGCGCTGGTAGCCGGACAGGCAGACGCGACTATTATTGACCTTTCCAACAAAAACAAAATCATGCGTCAGCATGCAGATAAATTTAATGTGTTACCGATGTTTGACGTTGAAGCCAGTGACGAAGCACTGTTCGCCAACCTTGACTGGATAAAGTCCAACGAGAAAGACGTTCAAATTTTTGTCGATGCGCTTGCCAGTACCTGGGCAGACATGAATGAAGACCCAACCATAATATCTAAAGAAACCGACCCTAACGGACCAATCGGTCAGCTGCCAAAAGAAATACTCGGTGAACTCGATAACTTCTACACCGATGCTGTTGCAGGTGGTCTGTACGACGCGCAGGGCGGCGGTATGAAAGGCGCACAGGCAGATATGGAATGGTACAGCCAGGCGGGACAACTGGAAGGCGACCCTTCTACGCTGAATATCGAAGACTTCTGGTACCTCGCACCACTTGAAGCGGCTATCGCCAAGTAGTGACTCACCAAAGCCTGCCCGGCCGGTGTTTCCGGCCGGGCAGATTCAATCACTGAATCATCGGGATAATTATTGGTGAACCGTTCTTTACTACTGAAGCTTGTTTCCGGTTTTGTGGTATTCGGCGCCTGGGAAATTGCCGGGCGCATACCAGTCAGCTATGCATTTCCGACCTTCTTCGAATCCATGGCGGCACTTAAACGCATGGCCTTCGACGGGTCACTGTGGCAGGCCTACGGCGAAACACTCAAACCGCTTGCGATTGGCGTCCTGATTTCTGCCGTTACAGGCATCGCCATTGGCTTGTGGGCCGGCTTAGCAAGTGGTTTGACTGGCTGTTTTCACCTATTTTTATTGTTATGCAGGCTGCACCCCTGGCCGCCCTGATACCACTGCTTGTCATGATGTACGGTATCGGGTTGACCTCAAAAGTATTTGTGGTGTGCATTATGGCAATGCCTGTCATCGTGTTAAATACCGCCGGTGCGGTTCGCAACACGCCAATATCACTAACCGAGATGGGTCGGTCGTTTCAGGCAAGCTGGTGGGAAGTCATACTTAAAATCGTCATACCCGCTGCGTCACCGGTAATTTTTTCCGGACTACGGCTTGGTGTTTCTGCAGGATTTATCGGTGCCATTCTTTCCGAGCTGAAAATCACTCCGACCGGGGTCGGTGACATCATCACCTACAGCCGATCAATCGCGGACTATGCCAGCATGTACGCGGCAATATTTTCCATCATTCTATTAGCAGTGATCTTTCTAAACCTGCTTGAGAAACTCGAACACTTTCTATTTGAAGGAAACGCACGTGGCTATGCCTCAGACTGATTATGCAACTCAGGATACAAGCGCCAACCACGCTGCCGGATCGACGGTCAATGCAGTGTCGGTTCGTAACGTTTCAAAAATCTACGGTCCGGTAGAAGCACTAAAGGATCTTTCGTTTGAGTTTCCGAAGGGACAACTGACTTCCCTGCTCGGCCCTTCCGGCTGCGGTAAAACCACACTGCTAAAAATTATCGCAGGGCTGCTCGATGCGTCCGCCGGTGAAATTGAAGTAGACGGCAAGGCGGTTAACGGCCCGGGACCTGACCGTGCGTTCGTTTTTCAGGATTTTGCGTTGCTGCCATGGGCTTCTGTAATGCGCAACGTGGCATTCGGTCTTGAGCTTCGCGGCATACCTAAATCAGAGCGCGAAGATATTGCGGCAAAATACATTAATGATGTTGGCCTGGCCGGTTTTGAAAAGAGCTATCCACATGAGCTTTCCGGTGGTATGCGTCAGCGGGTAGGCTTAGCCAGAGCGCTGTCGGTGGATGCCGATGTACTGCTGATGGACGAACCGTTTTCAGCTGTCGATGAACAAACCCGCCGCAAGTTTCAGGAAGACCTGCTGGCACTGGTAGCAAACGAAAACAAAACCTTTATTTTCGTTACCCACTCCATTGAAGAAGCCGTGTATGTCTCAGATCAGATAGCGATTCTGCTGCCGCGCCCGAGCCGGGTATCCGATATCATTCGACCCACCGGCCTGCGTGAAAAAGACTCCCACAGCATTAGACGCGACCCGGAATACCTCGATATAGTCGATGAAATCTGGGACTCACTACGTTCCTACGTGGAGTAGACGATGAAACTTTTCGGTATACGTTTACCCGGTATGTCGTCGCTGCTGATCTGGGGTTTACTGTGGGAAATCGTCGGTCGACTGGAAATCTCGTTCTTCGTACCACCGCTCTCCGCAGTGATGACTACATTGTTCGAGGTTATCGGTCACAGGCATTTCAAAAGGCACTGTACGAAACCGCCTATGCGTTTTGTTCGGGGGTTTTCTTTGCCGTTGCCATCGGCATTCCTGTTGGCATATTAATGGGCAAGAACCGGCTGGTCGATGAACTGCTGCTGCCGTGGGTTAACATTTTCTTAAGCGCACCACTGACTGCACTGGTGCCGGTACTGATGGTACTTTTCGGTTTCGGAATGAAATCAATCATTATCACCACTACCCTGTTTGCTATCTGGATTATTATCCTTAACGCACGTGCCGGCGTGATGCAGATCAACCGCTCGCTACTTGAAATGGCACACAGCTTCGGTGCCTCGCCATGGGCCGCTTTCAGTAAAGTTTATTTCTGGGCAGCACTGCCGGAAATACTCGGTGGGGTTCGCATTGGCATTATTCGCGCGGTTAAAGGCGTAATAATCGGTCAGCTGCTGATTTCTATCGTTGGGTTTGGCGCGTTGTTCGAACTCTATGCAAACAACTTTCTGATGGAACACTTCTGGGCAGTGCTGGTGGTGTTGTTTGCACTTGCATTTACTATTTCTGAGTTTCTCGCCTATCTTGAACGGCGTGTTTCCTACTACGCCGCTAAACGATAGATAGACCGGCTGAGCCCGGTGCAGTCACTCCGCACCGGCTCAGCCTGACTTTCACTGACTAGTGTAAAAACTTACGCCGTCTAATCAACCCGAAACCGGCAACCAGCAATACCCCGGCACCGAGGCCAAACACACCTGAACCGCCGGTCACCACTCTGGCACCGCTCTGCTCGTTAACATACGGGTTGCGAGACATTTCCTGTCTGCCAAATACCGGCGTGATCGAACTGTCGAACGCAGGCAGTATGGAAGGCTCGAGCGCACTGCCACCGGTGCGGTATTCAAGATACCTGACTGCAGCACTGGAGTCGTAAGTACCGTCCGGGTATACATCTTCAACTGTGCCACCAATCGAAAGATTATCGCCAATCATGACAAACCGCAGTTGCGACGGGTTACCAATCGCCTGTCGCGGCAAAGACACCTCAACATTCGACACCAGTGCCTGCCGCTCGGAGGCGGCAACACCCTGCCATGTCCAGTCTGTGCCGGTGCCGCTGTAGACAAACACACCGCTACCCTGCTGCATGTAGTCTGCACCAATGGCAAGACCGCTCTGATAGCCGGTGGCAGTGTTTAAGTCAGTATCGATATAAATCGTATACAGCCACTCCTGCAATGCGGCAACATCCTGCCCGTCATTGCGATAGCTCAGGTAGAAGTTACTGCCATCATGCGCCATGGCGGCACCAAGATAGTCAACCGGGTTTTCATTCCCGCTAACATCATTGGGGTCGGCTGCAAAGGCCGTTAGCGCAGCCCATTCTGACAAGTCACCATCGACAGTAATTGAGTTAACCGGATTACTCGGAATAGCGGCCTGCGCGGCAGATTGCACGGTAATTCGCACTGTCGCGACCCGGCTGTCCTGAGTTCCGTCACTTACCTTAAAAGTAAATGAGTCGTCACCGGTAAAACCGATATCAGGCAGGTAACTCAGCTGCGGTGCAGTGCCACTTAAGACGCCGCTTTGCGGTTGTGAAACAATACTGTAGTCAAGCGCGTCGTTATCAGCATCCGTTGCGTTTAGCGTAAATTCAACCAACTGCTGTTCAGTGGCAACGAATGCGGAATCGTTCGCAAGCGGCGCACTATTAGTAGCAGCCACCGCGGTATACGCAAAAAAACGATTCGCAGCCGCCGGATCGTATACACCATCCGGATACAAATCTTCAGTCGCGCCACCATACGGTGCATTCGATCCGACAAAGGCCACTCTGATAGACTCACTGTTGTTTAACGCACTGCGCGGGAACTGATATTCAAACGTATTGCTACCCGAAGTGCCCGATACTTCAGTAACGAAGTTCCAGCTCCAGTTATCACCGGTGCCGGTATAGCTATACAGAAACCGCCCCTGTATCACGCGATCCGCACCGATAGCCAGTCCCGCCTGATAACCGGTGGCGGTGTTGTCATCAATATCCAGATAGACAGTTTGTCCCCACGATACATCGACAGACCCGTGGTTTTGATAAGCCAGATAGTAGTCGCTGCCGTCGTGCGCCATCCACGCCATGCTCCAGTCCAGCGCATCGTTTGCACTGTTGGCGTCTGCGGGATCATCTGCAAACGGCACGTAACCCGACCAGTCGTTAAGATTGCCATCAAGTGTGATTAATGATGCGGGGTTGCTAATCGCACCCTGCGGTAACACAGTGACTGTTACCACAGCCGGACTACTTTGCACCACCCCGTCACTGACCGAATAGCTGAAGCTGTCTGTACCGGTAAAGCCCTGCGGTGGCAGGTAGGTCAGCAGAGGCGGGTTTCCGGTAACGGTACCTGAAACCGTGCCGGTATCGACACTGTAGGTCAGTGGAT
The DNA here is from genome assembly GCA_964481315.1 of uncultured Granulosicoccaceae bacterium. GTDB lineage: Bacteria > Pseudomonadota > Gammaproteobacteria > Granulosicoccales > Granulosicoccaceae. The sequence continues at coordinate 5,958 of CAYZVB010000043.1, read as the reverse complement.
CGTTGTCGGCATCAGTGCCGGCGAGCCGTATGGTAATAGCAGTGTTGGCAGTAGTTGTCTCAGTGACCGCAGCGGCCTGCGGCGGCGTGTTGTTCGCATTCGCACCGCGATACGCTTTCCAGGCAATTGAATTAGCCCATACCGTAGGCACCTGAGACGATTGCGTGCCTCTGATACGAATTCGCGTTTCGCCATCGGCGGCAATAAAGTCAGTGGCATCACTGGTGATATCAATCGACACAACAGAATCAGTCTGATCACCAACCGTTCTGGTATCAAAACTCACCCACTGGTTTGCCGCAAAGTCATACAAAAACGTTTCCTGCGTGACGTTTGCAATTGAATAGTGACCGGAGTACTGGACCTGCAGGCGCGAGACTTCGTTTCGATTGTCTATTCTGCCACTGCTGTACCAGTCAACAACGTTACCCGTGGTGGTGGTCGCTGCATCTATATCGTAAGTATCTACATCATCCTGCGTTAGGAAATCAATCGATCCGTAGTTAAGCGAACCGGACAGAATAGTTACCGACTCTGCCAGATGATCGGTCTTTGGCACCAGCGCTACGTTAACATTTACCTGTCCAATGGCACTGCCGCCCAACCCGTCACTGACTGCATAGGATATTGAGTCCGCGCCACTAAACCCGGACGCCGGTGTGTAAACCCAGTCTCCATTACCCTGTAATTCTATGCTGCCACCGTTTGCACTGCGGCTTGGCAACCCGGACACCACCAGCGTATCACCATCGGGATCGGTATCGTTGCCGAGTAACTGCGCGGCAGTAATCGTCAGCGCTGTTTCTTCGTTGGTGGCAAAGTTGTCGGCATTAGCAACCGGCGCTCGGTTATTGTCGACCTGTGGCCCGTCGTCATCTTCAACAATTGCATTCAGACAAATCGAAAACACAGATTCGAGCACATCAAATGCCTGTGCGTCATTGATACCTGCAGTCGAGACACCGATCAGGCCGTAGCGCGGGTCGTTACTGTCACTGATACGATCCGTGATTATCTTTTCATTAATCAGCTGATTTGAAAATGATGAGTCCCCCAGCAACAACGCCAGACGCGACATCTGCGCATAGATTCGAGCTTCACCGTTAAACAGGTTTTCGATATTGGTGCCGAGACAATTTTCCGGAACATTGTCGGACACACAATCAGCCACATCCTGTCCGCCATAGGTTAAGTACTCAGGCACCCGACCGTTGGCGTCATAAAACCCTTTAAAAAACGCCAGGCTTCGAGCAGCAGAACCACGCGCCAGTGCTTTCTGCGCATCAGTTAGCGCAAGCGTTGGTGACTTTGCCACTCTCGCCAGATGAATCGCCGTCCACAGCACCTGAATGGTTTTCAGATTTTCACCACGACGCGTGCCCTGATATTCAAAGTCACCAGTCCAGGTACCATCCGGACGATAACCGTTGTAGTAAAGACCGGACAATGCTATCTCCGAATCGAGAAGCAGTTGAGTGGTGTCTTGTAACACGCTGTCCCAGCGATGATCACGCAGTGCAGCGTGCGCTATGGCCCCGAGGTCCTGATAGTCAACCGGTAACAAATCAGTGCCAAGGTAACCGCTGCCGGTAGCCGTTGATGCAGGGGTAAGTGTTGCGTCGTCCGTTTCCGCCCAGTCCCATGCAAAGCCAAGTAAGCCCCCGGGGTACTGTGGAAACAGTGCACTGTTGTCATTACGCCCACGATCAGTCACCGAAGTCCAGTACAGCCCTTCCAGCATCTCATCTGCGAGCAGGTTAGCGTTATCAAGCCCAAAGTTCTCATAGCCATCAATTAGGCCGTGAATTAAGCGAAGATCGTCGAGCGGTGCATTGGCGTTATACCAGTTACCGTTAAAGTCATCGTAGAACACAAACGGCTGCTGACGATTTTTATCGATTGACCAGTTGGGCACATGATATAGCGGCGACTGCAACATATCGCGCGCATAGCGGAAGCCTTCATTAAAGGTGTTTTGGTCACCCATACATGCCGAAGTGCGTAATAACAGGCCCATATGTTCTGTGGTTACGTTGTGACCACCGGTATAAATCTCTGTCGATTGATCGTTATCAAGCAGGTTGGTGTGCACCCCGAACCGGTTAGGCTCAGGCAGTGAGCTGTTACGCATTCGGTTAAGTATGAACGCGAGCCCGCTTTGCGCAGCCTCTGCATGCGCTGCATCTTCAAACTGCGGACCTGCATATTGCGCCAGCGCGGTCTGTGGTGCATCGGCCAGTTGTATTTCAAGCAACGCAAACTGATCGACCGGCACATCAATCTTAAACACGCCATTGCCACGTTCAGTGACCGTTGCAAAGCCATTGAGCCCGCCGGCATCCGGACTGCTGGCAACCACGCTTGTAATTAATTTACCGTCAGGCACCGTGTAGCAAATTGATACCGGCTTTACCTCCTGCACCAGCGGCAGCTGTAAACCGTTGTAGTTAACCAGGTACAACAAGTGTTCGTTATCGGATGCAATAGCGCGGTCAACATATATGTTTTCGCCATCGGCAAGGGTGAACGGTTCGTTAACATGAATTCGAACCAGCTTTTCCAGCTCGGTTAAGGTATCAACAGCGGTGTTTTCATCCAGCTGCTCACCAAACAGATTAATGCCAATAATATCCGGCCGATAAATGGCCAGACCATTGCCAAAACGGTTTACCCGCGCTGCCGGTGTACCTGGAAACGCAAACAGATCGGCAATTGCACTTTGCGCACGCGTAGCACCGGTTTCATCGAGCGTGCCGGGCAGCGACCCGGTGGCCAGCAGCACACCGCCGTTTTGTACATAGCTGCGAATATAGGCGGCATCCGAGTCCGACAGTGCACCTACACTTGGCAGGACCAGCATCGGCAGATCATCAATGTTAGCAAGCGGTCCGGCGTCTCTGCCGTGCACCACGGTATAGGGGATATTCATGCGCATCATTGCGGCCGACATACCCCGGTAGCCGCCAAGGTGCCGCGCCGAAACAACGCTCTGAAGCTCAAGCGAGGCCCACCACGTATCGTCATTGGTCGGTGCAGTGGTAACTGAATACAGCCCGTACTCGCCGCTTTCGTCGTAATCCTGATAATCACGCGTTGCCGAACTGAACCAGATTGCCATTTCGGGTATGCGGTCGGTAAACAACGCTTCTTCATGATCGCGAATGTAACCGAACCAGTTACTGCGAAAATCACTATCGACAGTGCTTAGCATGGTCGGGGTTTTAGATTCAAACGGTATATTCTGAGTGGCAACGGTCGATGCCATAGTCAATCCGGCATCGAGAGGTTCGTAGCCATAAGAGAAGCTCCACGACGGCTGCGATGGGTGAACGCTCTTACCCCACTTAAGCATTGCAAGCTTGTTCTCAAAGTCGTCCGGTGTGGACCAGTTCATCGCCTGTGTGTTTGAGACACTGTCGGTTTCCCATACAGTAAAAAAATTATCTTTAACCGGCAGGTAAGTACCATCGAGACCATAGGTGGTAGAGCTCAGGTAATCGAGTGGGAAATTCTCAACAACCACCGCAAAGTCCGGGTTAACGGCATGGGCCGCTGCCCGCACGTCTTCCAGAAAATCGGCCACATTAATGTGTCGCCACTTTACCCACGCGCGAAAGCGCGGATCGTTCATATCACGGGAGTTCGGTGCGGTATAGCCGGCACCATTGTTCAGGCCTTCGGCAATACTCCAGTCGCGAAACGCTGCCGCTGCAAGTGGCTCGCGACCGGGCCATGGTGTACCGGTATCGAGATAAATTGGTACATCCAGCCAAATGCCATCAAGATCAGTCGCTGCCAGTTGTTCAACGCGATCGATAAAGTAATCTTTGTAACCGGTGTTGGGTGACATCCAGGCACTTTCTTCACCAGGTGACACCCACACTTCCTGTCCGCCGTAGAACACGTTCGGCGTACCGTCGATACCCTGTTGCACCCAGTCGGGATAGGTATTGGCAAACGAATCGGGTGAGATCTGACCGTTGTTGTCAATGGCATTGGCGGTCAGCACCTCGAACGTCGGGTAGTAAATGACAGCCTTCATCCCGCGTGCATTGGCAAGCTCTGCAACTTCATCAAGAAACGACACCTCGGTGGCGAATTCCTGATCGTCAAGGTAATACGACAGCCGACTATCGAGCTCGAGAATACTTACATTTTCATCTACCCGCTGATCGAGCAGTGCAGCAAGGTCAGCCTGACTCATGGCGTTATATACAAACGTTCCACCAATTCGACCCGAGTACATCCACTCGTCAGTCGCATGTGAGACGTTTGCTAAGAAAGCCAGCGTGACCGCTGAAAAAAAACGTTTGAAATTCATGAACGCCGGATACCTCTGCGTATAGCTAAAACTCACCATGGAAAGGCGCTTCATGCACAGAGAATGCCCGCGAAATTTACCTGCCAGCCGGTAATTTGCTCTGGTTCATGGAATCAGAAATACACGCCGGGATGTTTTTTGTGCCAACGTCGGGGGCCAACTGTGCAAATTGATAGGAATTTCAAGCCGGATAACATGCCACCTGCATCACACTTTGCGGCTGGCAGTAACAGACGTGGCACGCCTCGAAATGCTGTAAGAGTTTCTTCTCGTTGCGCTTTTTATTCGCCCGGGTTACTACAGCCCTGTCATCGGTAACGTCTGCGGAAAACAACCCGCAGCGTGTAGTATCGCGCCGTCGGGTATACAAAGGAACCATGACTGCTGATACACTGTCGAGGTGGTGACTTCCGGTTAGTGGATCTGATACCGACATCACCGCGACAAACCAGAACATTAATATTAAATTCAGGCCCAACACATGAATACGCTACTCTGGATCTTTTTTGCTGTGCTGATTGCCGTGGTTTTCTGGACAATCACCCGTGAGATTGCCGCCGAATCGAAGAAATATCGCCGCAGATCAAACCGACACTGAGACTCCCCCCTTTTAATTACCCAGGTAGAACGAGTCACTCAGTGAGGCGAACCAGTTCCAGGTAACACTGTTAACGGTACCGTAGTCAGTCGTGATCAGGTAGCAGTACAAAGTTGCCCACGAATCGCTTCTCAGCAAACGCCTGTTGCGCCTGTGCAATATCTTCAAGCGGATACGTTGCTGCCAGCAGCGGCTTTATTTCGCCACGCTCTATATATTTAACCAGATTGGGAAACACAGGCTCATCCCAAGCCGTGCAACCAATCAGCGACAGATCTTTCAGATAAAAATCCCTGAAGTCGATTTCAACCAGCGGACCGGCAATCGCACCCGATGTGCAATACCGTCCACCGCGTGCCACCAGCTTCACAAGCTGACCAACGCCCTCTCCTGCGACATTATCAAACACAGCATTAATACTGGACTCACCCAGTGCTGATAAAAGATCGGTACCACGTGGCAACACCGTATCGGCACCAATCGCTGCGACCGCATCAAGTTTGTCGCTACCTGCTATGGCAGTCACATGCGCCCCGCGCCGTTTTGCCAGCTGCACCGCTGCCGACCCTACCCCTCCGGAAGCACCGGTGACCAGCACCCGATCGGTGTTGCCAATAGCGGCACGATGAATCATGTTTTCGGCAGTGCCATAGGCACACGGCATGGTCGCGAGTTCGGCGTCGCTCCAGTCACAGTTAACCGCAAATACTTCACTGGCAGGCACACTGACATACCCGGCAAAGGCACCGTCAAAATCAGAGGCCATCCAGATATTCTCTAACGAACTAAAACCAGACTTACGCATACAGGCTCTTACCAGCACCCGCTGACCTGTATTCAGGCCCGATACTTCACTGCCCCACTCGACAACTTCGCCGCAGCAATCTGTACCCTGAATCATCGGGAAAGGTGTTTTATCGTTCCAGCCACCGTCGGTTACCTCATCATCACCGCCCGCATTGGAAAGCTGCTCTGTTCCACTGGTAACGGACGACGAATACCAGCCAAGGCGGGTATTGATTTCGGTGTTGTTCATACC
>CAYZVB010000042.1:20544-21832 GCA_964481315.1 uncultured Granulosicoccaceae bacterium | reverse complement strand
GTCCCAGGGGCATCAGGTAACCGGTTCCGATGCCAATGTTTATCCGCCAATGGATCAACAACTGCGCAGCGCTGGTATTGAGTTAATGGAGGGGTATCGGGCTGAAAACCCCGGCAACGCCGATCTCGTTATTATTGGTAACGCACTGTCGCGCGGTAACGAAGAAGTTGAAGCAGTATTGCAGCGCGGATACCGATACACCTCCGGCGCGCAGTGGTTAAGCGAACATTTTCTGTTCGGACGCTGGGTAGTTGCGGTTGCGGGTACACACGGTAAAACCACAACTGCAAGTATGGTGGCGTGGATTCTTGAATACGCCGGGTTGCAGCCGGGTTATTTGATTGGCGGTGTGCCGGTCAACTTCGGCCATTCCGCCTGCGCCGGTGGCGGCACCTTTTTCGTGGTTGAAGCAGACGAATACGACACCGCGTTTTTCGATAAACGTTCCAAGTTTGTTCACTACCACCCGCGCACGGCAGTGCTAAACAATCTTGAGTTTGACCATGCCGATATTTTTGAAGACCTTGCTGCGATAAAAAAACAGTTACATCACCTGATTCGCACCGTGCCCGGCGGCGGGTTACTGGTGGTCAACGACGACGACATCAATCTGCCTGATGTGCTTAATATGGGCTGCTGGAGTGAGGTTGAGCGCTTTTCTGCCGGCGCGGCACCGGGGCAGTGGCAATATCACGACTCAACCATAGTTACCCCGGATGACAAGTCGTTTGCGCTGAGTCGCCAGACCGCACTGAGTGGCGACCACAATCTGTCCAATGCCTGTGCGGCGATTGCGGCGGCACGTCACGCCGGTGTGCCGGTGGCAGTTTCCGTAGAGGCATTGCGTGAATTCAAAGGCGTAAAACGGCGGCTGGAACATCTGGGATTGGCGGGTGGTGTTGATGTGTACGACGACTTTGCACATCACCCGACAGAAATCAGCGCCACCCTGAGCGCCCTGAGACCGCAGGTCGCCGATGGCGGTCGGCTGCTGGCGCTGGTCGATTTCCGCTCTAACAGTATGGTTGCCGGCACACATCTTGATACGCTGGGCGTCGCCCTCGAAAAGGCCGACCACGTCATGCTGCATAACGCGCAGCCGGACAAGCTAAATCTTGATCCGCTGTGCCGCGAAGTCAGTGTGCCGGTTGGGGTTTTCAGTAACATTGCAGACCTGCTGGCGGGTCTGAAGTCGCAGATAACACCCGGAGATGTCGTGGTTTGTATGTCAAATGGGTCATTTGGGGCTATACACGGTCAAATATTGACTATGCTTAATGAATAACTG
>CAYZVB010000042.1:15141-20534 GCA_964481315.1 uncultured Granulosicoccaceae bacterium | reverse complement strand
AACTGTCGCTGTCTCGCTTAGTCTGGGGCAGGGCGTCAGTAAAAATAGCCGCGAATGCGGTTTCTCTTTGCAAACAGATGAAGAAGAGATGGGGACAGAAATTAACTCCACAGCACAACTCGATTTCGAGGTACCGGCCAAGGTCGGTAAGTACCAGTTGCTCGACCGGATTGGCAGCGGCACCTGCGGTATTGTCTACCGGGCGTACGATGCTATTTTGTCGCGGGACGTCGCGCTGAAAATATCGCAGGCGGGCGGGTTTGATGAGTCTGGTAAAACGCCGGCAGCGCAAAAGGCGTTTATCACAGAAACGCTTTCTGCCGGGCGGCTTACGCACCCGAATATAGTCACAGTGTATGAAGCGGGCGTCGATGGCCCGTTGAATTACATTGCGATGGAATATGTCGAGGGCACATCACTGAAAACCTATGGTCGCGGCCAGGCACAGCTGCCTCCGTACCGGGTGGTGAATATTATTGCCGAAGTCGCCGATGCCATCGACTTCTCTCACAAGATGGGTATTGTGCATCGCGACATCAAACCGGCCAACATCATGGTTGCGATTGACGGTTCGGTCAGATTGCTCGACTTTGGTATTGCAGTCAGCACTTCAGCCGAAGAGAGCAAAGGTCGCCAGGCGCTTGGTACACCAAACTATATGTCACCGGAGCAGGTGGTCGGTAAAGACCTTGGCCCGCGAAGTGACATTTACTCACTGGGTGCGGTGATGTTTGAAATGCTCACCGGACAGCAATTGTTTAAAGCCCAGGAAGTGAAAGAACTGTTCCGTGCAGTGATAAAAGATACTGCACCGCCGTTGCGATCTATCAGACCTGATCTGCCCAGAGAGCTCGAACTGGTCGTAGCACGATGCCTGTCCAAGAACCCGCGCCAGCGTTACAGCAGTGGTAATGAACTGGCTGAAGCACTGCGCCAGGTTGCAGACAAAATGTCTCCGCCTGATTTGTTGTCGCCGGAGCTTGAAAGCTGGATGGAGCTCATTCCACAGCTGAAGTTTTTTCAGGGTTTCAGCGCACGCAAAATTGCACGCTTTACTTCTGTCTGCCACCTTGAACGCTTCGAAGCCGGTACCACCGCACTCGCACGCGACGTTATCGACAATCATCTTTATGTGATACTTGAAGGCGTTGCCAGCACCAGTGACGGCAGTGGTCTGGGGTCGGTACTGGGGCCCGGAGAATGTTTCGGTGAGCCTGGTTTTGTGCGCGGTGACAAAAGCACGATTGAAGTTAGCGTAATGACTGACATTGTCGCACTTAAAGTGCACGCAAAAGATGTACAGGAATTACCTGATGCTGATCAGCTGGCGCATTATCAGATGATCTCAAACAGTATTGCGCAGCGTTCATCCACTTCAGATGAGTTGCTGTTAGATCTGGCTTTATAGATCTGCGCTTAACAGGTAAGCATAAAAAAAGGGTGCCTTTGCAGGCACCCTTTTTTGTTTCCCGGAGCTTTATATCCGGGAGCTGGTTTTAATGCTTTATGCAGCTTTGTTTTCCAGCATCTTTCTTTCCCAGTCAATTGCCGTGGTAACAATCACATCAAGGTCATCATACTTTGGTGTCCATGACAGGGTGTTGTGGATTTTGTCGACATTGGCAATCAGCTCCGGTGGATCACCGGCACGTCGCGGTTCTTCAACAATTTTGATCGGGCCATTGATGACTTTCTGTACCGTGTCGAGAACTTCGCGAACACTGTAACCGTGGCCGTAACCGCAGTTCAGTCGTGTTGATTCGCCGCCTTTACGCAGGTAGTCGAGTGCCGAGATGTGTGCAGAAGCAAGGTCGGCGACGTGAATGTAGTCACGCACACCGGTGCCGTCTGCAGTCGGATAGTCAGTACCGAATACATAAATTTCAGGGCGTTTGCCAACCGCCACTTCCGCAGCAACCTTAATCAGTAGCGTAGCTTTCTTTGTTGACTGACCGATCTGACCGTCCGGGTCGCAGCCGGCAACATTGAAGTAGCGTAAAATGACATGTTTCATGTCACAGGCTTTGCCAAGATCTTCCAGCATGTACTCAGACATTAACTTGGACATGCCATAGGGATTGATCGGTGCAGTCGGCGATTCTTCTGAACACGGCTTACCGTCACCAATACCGTAGGTGGCAGCAGTGCTTGAGAAAATAAAGTTACTGACACCGTTGTTCTGGCAGCACTCAAGCAGGTTGCGGGTGCTGGCAGTATTGTTGTCGTAGTACTTAAGCGGGTTTTCAACAGACTCAGGCACAATGGTGTGTGCCGCAAAGTGCATGACTGTGTCGACGTTATGCTCTTTCATAATGCGATCGACCAGCTCGCGATCACCGGTTTTTCCAACCACCAGCTCACCAAACAGCACACTCTGTTCAAAACCGGTTGAAAGGTCGTCGAGCACGACAATATTTTCGCCCTGTTCGCCAAGCTGTTTTACTGTGTGACTGCCAATGTAACCGGCGCCACCGGTTACCAGAATTGATTTCGACATTTTCCGCCTCTTATATAATACGTTTTACTGGTGCCTGATTGAATCAGCGTGTCAGCACGCTCCGCTAACCGGCTGTACCTTAATTGTAGCGGTGGTGCTGCAGGAAATTGATGCAAACATTGTAAAGACCGTTGGAAATATCAGGCCATTGCCAATGGTACTTCGAGTCTGCACGGATTGCGAAGCACCGGCATAATTCAGACGACGGTTATCGGCACAACCGGGAAAAAATTTAACCCCCAAATGAGGTGCGATGTGGATCACGAATTCTGGCATAACGCATGGGCTAAGAGTGAAAAGCCGGGCTGGCAGCAGGATCAGGCCAACAATGCGCTGGTGAAGTTCTGGCAGCCGGACAGCTCCGCGGTCTTTGTTCCGCTGTGCGGTCGCAGCCCGGACTTAACCTGGCTGCATGAGCAGGGCCATCAGGTGATCGGTGTGGATCTCAGCGAAACGGCAATCCGTCGCTTTCTCGAATCCGGCGGGCAGAAGTTTTCCGTTGAGGAAATCGGTGAGTTTAAGGTGTTTCGGGCCCACGGTTACACGCTGTATGCCGGTGACTACTTTTCGCTGTCCACAGAACAGCTAAGTTCGGTTGCACGGGTCTACGACCGGGCTGCACTGGTGGCGTTACCCGCAGATATGCGTCCGCGCTATGCCGAACATCTGCAAAATATTGTGCCTGCCAGCAGCCAAATACTGATGAATCTGATCGCCTACGATCAGTCGCAAATGGACGGCCCGCCGTTCTCAGTGCCCGAATCCGAAATGCGTCAGTACTTCGAGCAACGCTATCAGATTGAGGTGCTGCAGCAGCACGATTCTGATTTGAAACGCCGGGGTCTGCAGCATCTTGTCGAAACGACCTATCGACTGACTCCGGTGTGACACAGTCAGGCTTTCCAGCGCATGTTTACCGTAGAGACACGGCCATCACGCCGTGTCGAATCTGCTAACATGGTCAGTTGTGCGGGATTTGGCCGAAGGTTGTCGCGGTTATGTTGAAAATCGTCGCAAGTGGTTGAAAAACAGCCGGTTTACCCTCATATTTGATTGGTTGATCGTGCAAATTTGAGGTGATATGCCTGAAAAGTTAAAAAAAGCCATCGGAGTGGTTTTACTCGTGATGTCTGTGTCCGGAGTGTCGTGTGGCTCATTGTTTAATGCAGTAAGCCCGCACACGGCATCGAACGGCACCCTGATTGAGCGCGTCCAATGAGCGAACTCAAGCGCGGCGGAGCCCGCAAAATCAATTCCGATGAGCCGAGGCGGTTACCACGCACAGGTGCGTGGTTGTTGTATCTGCTGCCTTTACCCATGCTGCTCGGCAGCCTGATTGCGCTGTTTAAGGAAGGCAAAGCCAGTGTGGCACTAGGTGCCGGTCTGGCTTTCGCGATTATCATGCTGGCAGCCACGCTGGTGCGTAAAGGTTCGGAAATCGAGTCGCAGGCGCTGCGTCGAAAAATCGTCCGGCGCGCCAGCACCGTGCCATACAAATTACTCGGTTTCGGTATTCTTGGTGCCGGGGTGTTTATCGGAGCGTTGCTGGGTTCCGGCGAAACATTCCTGATGAGTCTGGTGCTTGGTGCTGTGGCAGCCCTCGGTGGTTTACTGGTGTACGGTCGTGATCCGGCTCGCAGCGCACCGGATGCGCCGGCGGTCGGTGTAACCTCTGAAGAAGTGCTCGAAATCCTGAACGAGGCAGACAACAAAATTCAGGCAATCGAGGCTGCTCGCGGTCGCATCCACAACGTCGAATTAAAAGACCGGCTGCGCAACATTGTCGCAGGTGTTCGCGAAATTATGGGTATCGTCGAAGAAGACCCCCGCGATCTGCGTCGGGCGCGCAAGTTTTTGCGCACTTATCTCGACGGTGCGCAGCGCGTGACTGAAGGTTATGCCGACTCACACAAGTACGGTGAGAACGCAGAACTTGAAGACAACTTCCGCAACGTATTAACAACCATTGAAACAGTCATCGGTGAGCAAAAACAAAAGCTGCTTGAAAACAACCTGACTGAACTCGATGTGCAAATAGAAGTACTGCAACTGCAGCTTGAAAAAGAGGGTGTGTAAGCGTGGCACCACAGGTACCGGCAAAGTTTAATTTTGGGGAGAGAACAAATCATGTCAGATAACAACGTGCAAACGACCGATGTGTCGCTTAAGGAAGAGGTAGACAAACTCGACGCAATGCTCGCGCCGGATCTTAAATATGAAATGATCACCATGGAAACCGCCGGCAACGAAGACCGTGCGCGTATCGGTGAACTGATGAACGAAATAAATCTCAGTGATTCCAACAGCATTATCTTTTATGGCAGCAAGGCGCAGGAACGCCTGACAACCATTAGTGACAACATGCTTGAAGGTGTACGCAACAAAGACGTTGGTCCGGCAGGGCAGGATCTCAACAATATGGTGACAGTACTTCGCGGCTTTGACGTCGCGGGCATGGACCCGAACAAAAAGCCCGGTTTTTTCGCGCGCCTGTTTGGCCGTGCGCGTCCGGTGGTTCAGTTTATACAGGAATACGAAAGTGTTCGTCGTCAGATAGACACCATCACCGACAACCTTGAAGATCATAAAACCAAGCTGCTGACAGATATCGCAGGGCTCGACCGACTCTACGATGCCAACCTCGAGTACTACCACACGCTCGAGCTGTACATTGCCGCCGGTGAAGCACGACTTCAGCAGCTTGACGAAAAAGACATACCGGCACTGGCCGCTGAAGCACAGAACACTGACGATGTGCTCAAAGCGCAGCAACTGCGTGATATGCGAACCGCCCGCGATGATCTTGAGCGCCGTGTGCACGACCTCATGCTGACGCGACAGGTTGCTATGCAAAGCCTGCCAAGTATCAGAATGGTGCAGGAAAACGACAAAGGCC
>CAYZVB010000042.1:0-15113 GCA_964481315.1 uncultured Granulosicoccaceae bacterium | reverse complement strand
AAAATTAATTCAACGCTGGTGAATACCGTACCCTTGTGGCGCCAGCAGCTGGCACAGGCTGTCACTGTATTCCGGTCACAGGAAGCCAGTAAAAGTGTTAAAGCGGCAACTGATCTCACCAATGATTTGCTTGAGAAAAATGCAGAAACACTGCGCACTGCCAACCGCGAAGTACGCGAACAAATCGAACGCGGTGTGTTCGATATTGAGGCGGTTAAGCGCGCTAACGAAAATCTTATTGCCACCATCGAGGAAAGCCTGCAAATTGCCGACGAAGGCAAGCGCAAGCGTCGTGATGCAGAACGCACACTGGAACAACTCGAAGAAGAACTTAAAAACAAACTGGTGTCTGCAAGCGCACACCAGCGTCAGACCGCGACAGGAGCATAACCCATGGGCCTTTTCGATAAACTATTCGGTGAATTCATTGACATCATCGAATGGACCGATGACAGCAACGACACCATGGTGTACCGCTTCGAGCGCTATGGTAATGAAATAAAATACGGCGCCAAGCTGACTGTTCGTGAAGGACAGGCTGCGGTATTTGTTAATGAGGGTGAAGTTGCCGATGTACTCGGCCCCGGTATGTATGAACTTGAAACCCGCAACCTGCCGGTACTGTCTACCGTGCTGAACTGGGATCACGGTTTCAGCAGCCCCTTTAAAGCCGAAGTATATTTCGTCAACACACGTCGCTTTGTCGATCTTAAGTGGGGCACTAAAAACCCGCTCATGATTCGCGATGCAGAGTTCGGTGCGGCACGTGTACGTGCGTTTGGTACCTATGGTGTTCGCGTTGCGGACCCGCTTAAGTTTATGCGTGAAATTGTCGGTACAGACGGTGACTTTCGCGTTGAAGAAATTAGCGATCAGTTGCGCAACCTCATTACCTCACGCTTTTCATCGGCAGTTGGTGCCGCCGGTATTCCGGTGCTCGACATGGCGGCCAACTACGAACAGCTTGGTGATGTGATCGGTACACGCATCGGTCCTGAGTTCGAAGAGTACGGGCTTGAGCTCACTAAACTGCTGGTTGAGAACATCTCTGTGCCACCTGCAGTCGAAGAAGCGCTCGACAAACGTACCAGTGCCGGCATGGTGGGTAACCTCGACAAATACATGACCTACCAGACCGGTGTTGCCCTCGAGGCTGGTGCCAGTGCGCCGGGCGGTGCGGCAGGTGCAGGTATTGGTATGGGGGCCGGCCTTGCCATGGGAAACCAAATGGCCAACTCCATGTCCTACCAGCGTGAAGCACCCCGACAGGTCGGTCACGACTCGGGTCACGGTGGTGCGGCGGCTCTGCCTCCGCCATTAACGGGTTCGGTGCAGTATCACGTTGCGGTTGATGGTCGACCTACAGGGCCTTTTGATATGGCAGCCCTGCAGCAGCAAAAAGCCAACGGTTCGCTTACTGCTGCGTCACTGGTGTGGTCACCCGGTATGGACGACTGGGCCGAGGCTTCAGCGGTCGACGATCTCGCTTCTCTGTTCGTTTCTATCGAGCCGCCGCCACTTCCGGCCCGGTAAAATCAACTGCAGTTAAAACGTGTCTGAAAAGCAAAAGCAGCTCGATACCAACTACGACAACCTGTTCGAAATAACGGCGCCGGAGCAGGCGCCGAATGCCAACGATGAAACACGCTTTCCGTGTACTAATTGCGGAAGCGTGCTGGTGTACGCTGTTGGCACCGACGAACTGGAGTGCGACCACTGTGGCGTGCGCAATGCGATTGCCATTCCGGATGTCGCTATCGAAGAAATTTCGTTGCCCAAAGGGCTCGAAAAGCTTGAGCGTACCCGCAGCCTCGGTACCACTGAGTCAATTCTTAAGTGTCCCAACTGTGCTGCAGCGTTCAATATGGACACACATCTGCATGCCAGTGACTGTCCGTTTTGCGGTACAACTGTCGTCACCTCTACCGGTGAGATTCAGGAATTCTCACCTCAGGCACTGTTGCCGTTTGCAATTACCGCAGATCAGGCACACGAAGCGTATAAAAAGTGGATAGGCGGTCGATGGTTTGCGCCTTCCAAACTTAAGAAACATGCCCGCGAGGAGTATGGCCTGAATGGTATTTATATTCCGTACTGGACTTACGACAGCGACACACTCACTTCGTACACCGGTCAGCGCGGAGACGTCTACTACGTTCGGCGAAATGTCACCGTGATGGAAAACGGTCGTTATGTCCGGCGCTCGCGTATGGTACCGAAAGTACGCTGGACCCCGGTGCAGGGCCGAACAGACCGTCACTTCGACGATGTATTAATTGGTGCCACGCGTACACTGCCGCGCAAAATTACCGACTGGCTCGAGCCCTGGGATCTGGAAAATCTGGTGCCATACACCGAAGACTACTTAAGCGGTTTTCAAAGTGAGGTATATCAGGTAGCGCTTGATGAAGGGTTTGGTCATGCCAAGCAAGTGATGAAGCAGATTATTCGCAGTGATGTCAGGCGTTCTATCGGCGGCGACCAGCAGCGTATTCAGCGCCTGCACACCGAACATTCCGATACCACCTTCAAGCATGTGTTGTTGCCGCTGTGGACTGCAGCGTTTAGTTTCAAAGGTAAAACCTATCGATTTGTGGTGAATGGCCGCAACGGTAAAACCCGCGGCGAGCGGCCTTACAGCGTTATCAAAATCGCGCTGGCCGGCGCTGCTGCGGCAGCTGTCATTATAACCGGTGTGATAACGATGGATGCGGCGCAGGTGAGTGGTTATGTGGTCGATCGGCCAATCTTCTACCCTGGTGAGCAACTGCGGTTTTAAGTAGCAGGGTTCCCGGTACCCGGTGGCGCGCGTTCTATAAGCCGGCTGTTTAGCCGATTAACGCTACCAGTAACAAACCTGCCAGCACCACGGCACGGCAAAACATCTGGTAACCGAGTCTGCGGTTGCCAACCTGATGCCGCTGATGTTTTTCCTTTAGAAGCTGCACTTCATACTCGCTCAGGTGATGGCAGTGTCTGCAGTGCTTGCTGGGTAATTTGCTGGCCAGCTCACAACGCTTGCAGCGTTTGTACGGAACAAATCGAGGTCTCATGCGGTTACATCGATACCCGGAACTCCGTTATCAGGTCATTGGCGATTTTTTCAATTTCATCCTGTACCAGATCGAGATCTACCGTGCGTGCAATGGTTAATTGTGCCACGGCTTTAAAAAGCGGCTCTGAAGACATTGGTGCATCGCTGCATTCGGTGGTGAGTTCTTCCACGTTGATATCAAAGCGTGTCAGTGCGTGGGTGATGTCTTTTACAATGCCTTCTCTGTCTGTGCCGACCACCTCAAGCTCTGCCTTGCGGTACTCCACTTTGTACGCCTCATCGACGGTGACAGGCTTAATCAGAAGTTGCAGGTTACTGTCGGTTAGCTGATTCAGGTCCCGCAGCAACTCTGAGTAATTTTTGTCGTCGACACTGGCGTGCAGTATGCCGGCAAACTCACCGGCAAGATTAGCCATGCGACTGGCCAGCCAGTTCGCATTGTGCTGCTGTAGAATGCCGGAAAGCTCATTAACAATACCGGGTCGATCCGGGCCGATAACCGTGAGCACAAATGTTGTTTTCATTGCCAGTACCTGTATCTGATCGATCATCCAATCGTAACATCGAATGTGCGACTGTTCGTTGCCGTGCAATTAGTGTGTGTTCCGCTGACGCACTGATTCATCTGACCGATTCAGGTAGAATGCGGTGGTCTACCAGCTTTCCGGAGCGTTTCCGCTATGACTGCGCCAGTTACTGTTGTTGATCATCCGCTAATACAGCACAAGCTCACACTCATGCGACGCACAGAGGCATCGTCTTCGACGTTTCGAATGCTGCTGAAAGAAATCAGTCACCTGCTTGCCTATGAGGTAACCCGTGATCTGCCGGTGCGTGAGGTGGAAATTGAAACGCCTATCACCACCATGAAAGCGCCCATGCTTGCAGGCAAGAAACTCTGCCTGGTATCTATCCTGCGCGCCGGCAACGGCTTGCTTGAGGGAATACTCGAGCTCATCCCGTCTGCGCGTGTCGGCCACATTGGTCTGTATCGTGATCCGGAAACCCTTAAAGCGGTAGAGTACTACTACAAAATGCCGTCTGATCTCGATCAGCGCCTGGTAATAGCGGTCGACCCTATGCTGGCTACTGCCAACTCTTCCGTTGCCGCGATAACCCGGCTGAAGGAAGGCGGTGCGAAGAACATACGTTTTCTGTGTTTGCTTGCTGCCCCTGAAGGCATCGACACGTTTCAGCGCGAGCACCCCGATGTACCCATCTATACCGCAGCGATAGACGAAAAACTCAACGAGCACAGTTATATTGTGCCCGGCCTTGGTGATGCCGGAGACCGCATTTACGGTACCCGGTAAACCCGCTTCGAACCGGCGGCAGTACGGCCGCGCTGGCAACTCCTGAATGGACTGGCAACAAGACGACCGCTTCGCCGCGGTCAGCAGAGTGTATGGCAATGTTGCCTGTGACAAATTCGCAGCGTCCCACTGTTGCGTGGTCGGGATTGGCGGGGTTGGTTCATGGGTGGCGGAAGCGCTGGCGCGAAGTGGCATTGGTGCGATCACGCTAATCGATCACGACGACATTGCTACCAGTAATATTAATCGTCAGGTGCACGCCAGTAACAACACGCTGAATACCTCAAAGGTTGAAGTGATGGCACAGCGTATTGGGTTAATCAGCCCGGCCTGCGCGTGCCATGCGATAGACGATATGCTGGTCGAAAATAATATCGAGCGCTACATAGACGGTAACGTCGACTATGTGATCGATGCCATCGATACCGTAAAGTCGAAAGTGTCGCTTATTTACTACTGCAAGCGAAATCAGATTCCTGTCATTACGATTGGTGGTGCCGGTGGCAGAACAGATCCAACGCGTGTCGCAATTACTGATCTCAACAAAACCAACAACGATTCACTCGCTTCAAGCGTGCGCAAACGGCTCAGGTCAAAATACGGCTGGACCCGTAACCCTGCACGCAGATTCGGCGTTGAATGTGTGTACTCCGATCAGCAGCCGTTGTTTCCACAGGGCGATGGCACTGTCGCGCAGAACAAACCGTCGCAGGCCGGTGTAACTCTCGACTGCAATACCGGTTACGGTTCTATGGTAGGGGTAACCGCGGTATACGGCATGGTTGCCGCGTCACGGGTGCTGGATAAAATCGCTGCACAAACCGGTTAGCTGTTCTGTGGCATGGCGCTGGCAATTATTTGTTTTGCATTGCCTGCATCTTCATGCACACCGTAAATACCGTGTTCGGTGGCAATGCGGGTAGCCAGATAAAACTCTGCACTGGCAGTACCTGCGTAGCGGATCATCAATGACGCCTGCAGTGCGCGCGCGAGCCTTGAGGTCAGTTGCCTGGCCGAGGCTTCAGTAAACTTACTTGCGGTTATATCGTCCTTAAGGCGCGTTACAAAACTGTCGTAGGCTTTGTCACTGCCCGTTGCTGCTTGCAGTTCCTGTAAGTAGGCATCAACGACTCTGGGTTGTTTGGCAATGGCGCGCAGCACATCGAGACTTTGTATATTGCCGCATCCTTCCCAGATAGAATTTAACGGTGATTCGCGAAATAGTCGCGGCATGACCGACTCTTCCACATAGCCGCCGCCACCATGGCATTCCAGGCTTTCCGCCACCATGTCGGGTGTGCGCTTACAGATCCAGAATTTTCCAACCGGTGTTGCCAGTCGTAATAATAACTGCTCGTGTTCGTCGTTGCTTTTGTTAACAGCATCGAGTGCATGCGCCAGTCGCATCGTTTGCAGCAATGCAGCTTCGGACTCTACAGCAAGGTCTGCCAGTACATTTTGCATTGCCGCGTGTTGTGACAGGCTTGCTCCAAAAGACATACGTTCGCTGCAGTGATGCAGTGCCTGTGCAACGGCTTGTCGCATCAGAGATGCCGAGCCAAGCATGCAGTCAAAGCGTGTCATGGCAACCATTTCTAGAATGGTGTTTATGCCGCGTCCTTCTTCACCGATCAGCCAGCTCCATGCACCACTGAATTCGATTTCGCTCGATGCATTCGACCAGTTGCCGAGTTTGTCTTTCAGCCGTTGTATATAAAAGCGGTTGAGTTCACCTTCGGGTGTCCAGCGCGGCATTAAAAAGCAACCCAGTCCTTTGTCAGTTTGCGCAAGCACCAGAAATCCGTCACTCATCGGTGCCGAACAAAACCATTTGTGGCCGGTTAGCAGGTACGCTTCACCGGCACCGGCCTGCGCTACCGGTACTGCAGTGGACTGATTGGCTCGGACATCTGAACCGCCTTTCTTTTCAATCATGGCCATACCAATGGTCAGTCCTTTCTTTTCGTACCACGGTACGTTGCGCTGGTCGTACTGTCTCGATGCAATGCCTTCAATCCATCTGGCAGTAACATCGGGTTGGTGGCGTAGTGCAGGCACTGCAGAGAATGTCATGGTGGTTGGGCAGGTGGTGCCGGCTTCGGCCTGGTTGTGCATATAAACCAGTGCGCTGCGCGCCACATGTGCACCGGGTTGTGGTTGTGCCCATGGCAGCGATGGCATACCCGCTTCAATCGCATCCCGCATCAGTGAGTGATAAAACGGGTGAAAATCAACCTGGTTGATACGATGCCCGAAGCGGTCGTGTGTTCTTAGTTCGGGTTTTGCGGTGTTGGCTGTTGCTGCCACATGCATCAGGTTGTGCATGGCTTTGCCGCCGTACTCTGTCAGAGCGTCAGTAGAGTGTTGTCCGCCGAAAACCTGTACACAGTTCTGCAGTGCGTGATCACTGGTGTACAGGTTGTAGTCGAACTCGGACGGCTGATTAGTGACCTGATGTGTGAGGTGCATGCGATACCCCGGATTTACAGTGCACTTTTAATATAGACAAACCGTCGCGATAAATCAGCTTTAGTGCGTATTTGCGGCACCGCGCGTTGCGGCACTGAAGCTGTGCTGATCCATTGTGAGATAATGGCGTATCAGTTGTTCCATCTGCAGCAAACACAATATTTAATATATGAATCTGGTTCCTGTTGAACAACCCGGTGACGGTGGTTTGCTCTTTCGCGGGTTGCGGTCACCGCAACGCGGTTTGCCGCTGTTGGTGTTTCTGCATGGAAACGGCTTCGCAGCCGGCGTCTATCAGCCCATGTTAAGTGGACTGGCAGAGCACTTCGACATTCTGGCGCTGGATTTGCCCGGTCACGGCGGCAGCGAACTGCCGGCGGTGTTTCCCGGCTGGAATGCAGTCGCAGAACTTGCCCACAGTGCCGCCGTCAACACCGGCCTGCTGAGGGACCGACCGGTGTATGGGGTGGGCCACAGCCTCGGTGGCGTGCTTACTTTATTGTCGGCTCACCGCCATCCGCAAACCTATCAGTCGCTGGTATTGCTCGACCCGATTTTGTTTCCCAAACGAATGTTACTGTTCATGCGCATGATCGCGGCACTGCAACTGACCAGCGTGTTTCACCCGAATGTGAAATCAACCCGTCGGCGGCGCAAAACCTGGCCCAGCCGTGAGGCCGCGTTCGGCTACCTGCACGGTCGCAAAATTTTTGAAAACTGGACCGATGAATCACTGCAGGGTTTTACCCGCTATGCACTGACAGATGCACCGGACGGCACCGTGAGGCTTTCGTGCGATCCCGAAACCGAAGCAACTTTTTTTGCCACACTGCCACGCGGATTATGGCGCGCGTTGCGCGAGTTGGCGTGCCCGGTATCGGTAATCATGGGTGAAACGACTTATCCATTTGCTATTCGCGCGTCACGCACTGCAAGTGAGATCAATAGCGCCATTAGCCACCGCATGGTGACCGGTGGTCACTGCTACATGCAGGAAAACCCGAAGGCGGCAATTCAGGAAGTAATAAATTCACTTCTCACGGATACCAACAAAGTTTCGTGATTGTTTTATTTGCAGTACAAAATGATACAAAAATGAATGAGTAATCTTGTCAGCCGGTTGTCGGTATTTGCAATCCGCAATTATTTGTTTTTATGATGTTGTAAAGCCCGGCACTTTGCGGGTGTACGGGTATCTTACCGTTATGGAAGCAGTACATTGCTGTGCAAGGGGGAACAATGTCTCAACGAGCGTCCCGAACAATAGAGTTCGAATCCACACGACGAGCGTCACGCCCGCCGGTTAAGCCGGCTCGCCATCGGTCTGAAACACACCAGGTGTTTGCAGACCAGTCACGTACACAAGCATACAGTAATACCCGTTCAGGTAACCGCTGGGAGGACTGGCTGGCGCAAGTCTGTGATGAGTGTGGTGTTACCATCAATGGTTCCGCGCCCGCTGATCCGCAAATACACAACCGCGAACTGGCGCGTCGCGCCTTCATCGAAGGTTCTATGGGTCTGGGTGAGGCATACATGGAAGGCTGGTGGGACTGTGAGGCACTTGACGAACTCGCCACACGAGCCATGCGCGCCAGTATTGATCAGAAAATTGAAAATAAAGCCCGTCTTGTTTTCGAGATTGCCAAAGCCAGAGTATTTAACTTTCAAAAAAAATCGCGGGCTTTTCAGGTTGGTGAAAAACACTACGACACCGGCAATGATTTGTTTGAGATCATGCTCGACCCCACCATGAGTTATTCGTGCGGTTACTGGAAGGGTGCTTCAAACCTGTACGAAGCACAGGTGAACAAGCTCGATTTACTGTGCCGTAAACTGCAACTTGAAAAAGGTATGAAGCTGCTCGACATCGGATCGGGCTGGGGTGGTCTGGCAGAACACGCTGCACGCAACTACGGTGTTGAGGTGCTTGGAGTAACGGTTTCAAAAGAACAGGCTGCACTTGCTACAGAGCGTTGTTGCGGGTTGCCGATTGAATTCCGGTTGCAGGACTACCGTGATCTGACCGGGCAGTTTGATCGCATTGTGTCGGTGGGCATGTTCGAGCATGTTGGCGTTAAGAACTACCGGACTTACATGCAAAAGTGCCATTCACTGTTGCGCGACAACGGCTTGTTCGCACTGCATACCATCGGTACCAATCGCACTCACGATCTGGTCGATCCGTGGATTAAAAAATACATATTCCCGAATGGCAAACTGCCATCTTTACATCAGATATCGGGCGCTTATGAGTCGTGGTTTGTGCTCGAAGATTTACACAATTTCGGCCCCGATTACGACCGGACTTTAATGGAGTGGCATCGCAATTTTAAGAACGGCTGGAGCGAACTTTCAGGCAGCTATTCCAACGAGTTCTATCGAATGTGGGAATACTACTTGAAGGTCTGTGCAGCATCTTTCCGCTCCCGCGAAAACCAGTTGTGGCAACTGGTATTGTCAAAGCCTGACGGCAGCGTTCGCTACGACAGCCCAAGATAGTTTCTGTCGACCTAATAGTTATTCGTCAGGCAGCTTTTGGTGTTGCACTTGTAATGGGTGTAACAACCGAATAGGAGCTGTTACGCTGCGGCGGCCCGTGAAGCGTTTCTGTGTGTATCAGGCCTTCTTTCAGGGCCTTCTCGAAGTCTTTTTCAACCACTGCAATAGCGTCCTCACTGGCGAGCGACTGCTCGGCGATGGCAATAGCACAGTTGCGTCCAGCAGATTTCGCTTTATAAAGTGCAGCATCCGCCAGATTGACAGACTCTTCCGGTAACAAAGTTTGCCCGCCACAGCTAAATGGCAGCCGCACAATACCGATTGATGTGGTTACTTTTATATCACCGGATTTTGTTGTTACCGGTGTTGCTCCCACCGCGTTCAGTAGCATGGTTGCAAACGAATTTACTTCGTCGTACCCAAGATTACTCAGATACACCAGAATCTCTTCCCCTCCCCAGCGCACTACCGGCGTTTCATCCGGCAGGCAGTTGGTGATTCGTCCTGCAAGTGCAACCAGCACTTCATCGCCGGCGGCATGCCCGTGCACGTCATTGATCTTCTTAAAGTGATCGACATCCATCAGCATGATAGCGCCGCTGACGGGTGTTGCCGGTGAGTTTTCAGTGACCATCGTGCTGAAGAATCTTCGATTGTACAGACCGGTCAGATGATCCTGTTTTGATTGCCTGGTGAGGATTTCATTTGCTGCAGTCAGTTGTCTTTCGCGTACAGCATCCTGATCCATCAGTGTGTTGTAGGCTTTGATAATTTCTGCCAGTTCATCGTAGCCGGTGGATTGAACGCGCTGACGCTGAAGATTGTCTGCGGCCATGCGAATCGCATCGTGCAGCGCCAGTAACCGTGAGCTTACAATTGCCTTAAAGCCAATTGCTGCACTTACCAGCGTAATAATAAAAGCGAACAGCAGCACCGAGGCTGTTATTATGATCTGCTTTTTAACAGCAGCAGTAATTGCCGCATCGGTAAACTTCAAATGCAGGTTATATTCATCATAGTCATCGACAGGTATTTCTGCTTCAAACGGCGCATTGCTTTGACCAACACAACCGAGGGTAGGCGGATGTGCTGCGATAACGTTGCTGCCGTCGGCGCTTCTGAACTCTACGCAAACTACCGCTTCATCAACGCCAAGTGGCGCAATTAGATCTTGCGCCAGTGTGTCGTAGGCATAAGCCTCGTGAATGTCGAGAGCAAGTGATACCCGTGCCGCCAGACTGCCGACGCGTGAGGTCAGCAGGTCGGTGTTATCACGAATCAGTACCTGTGCCGCGATAAAGCTTCCGACCAGTACCAGCACCAGATACACCGGTGCCAGTACGATCAGAAATTTTGTCAATATTGATTTTGACTTCATAGTAGATTTTTCTGTGTGAATTTCACAATCGGTGGCTAGCCGATATCCCTCTGGCCAGTGCGGTCAATAATCCAGCCTTAGGTGGCTTGGTATCCGGTCTGTGGTGACCTTCAATTAAAAGGTTTCGCTTTGCCGTCGCGCATAAGACCTTCAAGCAAGGCGTGGTTATTCACTTCTGCACGAAAAACCTGATAGCCGCGTGGTTTTTTAATCATATAAAAATCAATATCCACATCATTGCCTGCGTCGTCGCGAAAGTCAGCGCACATCACGTAGTATTCTCCCATCTGCAGAATCATCGGATGTGAAACCCGCGGGTACAAGGCAATGACTTCGCCGGTTTTTGAGTCGAGGGTATGAAAAGCACCGTTAACCAGTGAACGGTAGATGTGCTTCTGTAAGTCCGATTGCAGTCGAACCTTTGTTTCCTGCATCTGTGATGCATGTGCGAAATTGATTTGCCCGGTGAATAAAATAACCGTGGCAATCAACGCTAAATAGATCTTTTTTCTGTGACCCATCTCTACAACTCCCGCCGTTTTGTGAACCCTGTTGGTGAACGGCAAGGGTATCGGCAGTGCAGGGGGTTTCTGTAACGAGGGCAGTCAGCCGTTGCTGTTCTGGCGGCCGCCGCGAAGCCGTTCGCGAACGGCCGGAAGTAGGCGAGTGGTGCGAAATGACCGGCGGTAACTGTTTACCGCCGCAGGCTTACAATAGCTTCTTACGCATTTCGTCGAGGTTGGCGTGGCGGATATCTTTGCCTTCGACCAGGTAAATCACGTATTCGCAAATGTTACAGGCGTGATCTGCAATGCGTTCGAGTGAGCGTGCGCACCAGCTCATGTCCAGTGCATGACTGACATGCTGCGGGTTTTCCATCATGTGTGAGATGAGCAGCCTCGAGAAGCTCGCATATTCCTGATCGATTGCTTCGTCTTTTGCCGCGGTGCGAAAAGCTGCTTCAACATCCATACGTGTAAACGCGTCGAGCGCTTCTCGCAGCATCGTCTTAACATGGTCACCCAGATGGCGCAGTTCTTTATAGTAGGTGGGTACGTCGACTTCGCTGGCAAGCTTAACACTGATACGACCGAGCTTTTCTGCCTCATCGCCAATGCGTTCAAGGTCTGAAATGGTTTTAATAATGGTTAACACCAGTCGCAGGTCACTGGCAGCCGGTTGTCTGCGGGCCAGAATACGAGTGCAGTCTTCGTCAATGTCGAGTTCGAACTGGTTGACGCGATGATCGTCGTCACTGACCTGTTTGCCAAGCTCCTGATCCATGTTCATCAGTGCTTCAAGGCCGTTGTGAACCATCGACTCCACCAGGCCGCCCATGTTCATAACCTTGTGCTTAACCTCGTTCAGTTCTACATCGAACTGATGTGCAGTATGCCCTTCGTAGTTAAATCTTTTCATGGTTCTGATGTCCGGTGCTTATGCTGTTGCTGTCGCGGTAATAATCGACGTTATTATCCGAATCTTCCTGTGATGTAGTTTTCGGTCAGTTCGTGGCGGGGATTGGTAAAGATATCGTCAGTATTGCCCACTTCAACCAGTTTGCCTAAATGAAAATATGCGGTGCGTTGAGATACACGTGCTGCCTGCTGCATTGAGTGAGTCACAATGGCGATAGAGTAATTTTCGCGCAGCTCATCAATCAGCTCTTCAATTTTTGCCGTGGCAATCGGGTCGAGAGCAGAGCAGGGCTCATCCATTAATATGACTTCAGGACTACAGGCGATTGTTCGTGCAATACACAATCGTTGCTGTTGGCCGCCGGATAAGCCGGTGCCCGGCTGGTCGAGCCGGTCTTTCACTTCGTTGTAAATCCCAGCTTTTTTAAGGCTGGTAACCACAATATCGTCAAGGTCTGCTTTGTTGCGGCTTAAGCCGTGCAGGCGCGGTCCGTATGCCACGTTTTCATAAATGGATTTTGGAAACGGATTGGGCTTTTGAAACACCATGCCGACTCTGGCACGCAGCAGTACCGGATCGGTTTTTTTGTCGTAAATGTTTTCGCCGTCGAGTGTCAGTTCACCGGTAACGCGGCAGATCGGGATGGTGTCGTTCATGCGATTGAGGCAACGCAGCAGCGTTGATTTGCCGCAACCTGAAGGGCCGATCATTGAAATGACTTCATTGTCTGCAATGTCGAGATCAACACCGAAAATAGCCTGCTTGTCAGCGTAAAACACGTCTACACCGGTGCACGACATTTTCGGTTTCTCTACCCGTGTTTGTCCAACCGTATCACCGAGGCTTGCAACAATCTCCTCTACGGTTTGCTCGTGCGGGATTTCCTGGTCGATATTCATCGGAGCCATGCGATCAGAGTCTGCGTCGGTCGAAGCGTCGTTCATAGGTTTACCATTTGCGCTCGAATTTTTTGCGTAGGTATACGGCAAGCGCATTCATCAGAATTAAAAAGCCCAGCAACACCATAATGGCGGCGGAAGTTTTTTCTACAAATCCTTTTTCCGGCAGATCTGCCCATTGAAAGATTTGTACTGGCAGTACCGTGGCAGGATCAGTCACTGCGGTCGGTACATCGACAATAAATGCCACCATGCCTATCATTAGTAGCGGTGCTGTTTCACCCAGCGCCTGTGCCATGCCAATAATAGTGCCGGTGAGTATGCCCGGCATGGCCAGTGGCAGTACATGGTGAAACACCACCTGCAGGTTTGACGCGCCAAGGCCAAGGGCCGCATCTCTAATGGATGGCGGTACTGATTTCAGTGCGGCACGGCTTGAGATAATAATGGTTGGCAGCGTCATAAGTGACAGTACCAGTCCACCCACCAGTGGTGCCGAACGCGGCAGGTGAAAGAAGTTAATAAAAACGGCAAGCCCGAGTAACCCGAATACAATCGAAGGTACCGCTGCAAGGTTATTGATGTTGACTTCAATCAGATCAGTCCAGCGGTTTTTTGGTGCGAATTCTTCAAGGTACACCGCTGCAGCTACGGCTATTGGAAACGACAGCGCAAGCGTGACTACCAGGGTTAGCATGCTGCCGAACAGAGCGCCGCGAATACCTGCCATTTCGGGCTCACGTGAGTCACCGTTTTCAAAAAATGTTTTGTTAAAGCGCTTGGCAATCTGATCTTTTTCCTGCAGCGAATCTATCCAGCCGATCTGATTATCTTTAAAGCGGCGCTTTTTCTCGGGCAGGCTGGTGTCGACGCTTCCTTTAAGGTAAGTGTTTACATCATCGCCAACCGGCAGCCATACCGACAGCGTTTCACCCACCAGTTCGGGATTGTCCATTAACCTTCGTTGCAGATCGTACTGACCGCCTTTACTGACAAGCTTATATAAAAGCTTTTTATCTTTGCGCTTCTTGACGTCAGGGAATTCGGCGAGCAGTGAGTTTTTAATAGCGCCGTAGTAATTGGCTTTTCTGAGTTCGGCGGTGTCCGGTTCGCCACTGAGGCCGAGGGTTTTCTGATCGAGTGTGACGTCGAGCTTGATAAAGTTTTGCGTAAACGCCGGAAAGCCCCGAATACTGATGGTGATTATCAGCATGGCAAGGAAGGTAAGGCTCGCAACAATGGCTATTAGCCCGTACAGCCGGAAGCGTTTCTCTTTGGCGTAGCGACGCTTAATGCTGTCCTGAACGATCTGAGTGGTGGTGCGTTGATCGTTCATTCGTATTGCTCGCGATATTTACGCACCGTGCGCAGTGCAATAATGTTGAGAATGAGTGTGGTGACAAAAAGCATAAGTCCCAGTGCGAATGCTGCCAGTGTTTTCGGGCTGTCGAATGCCTGATCACCGGTAAGCAGGGTAACGATCTGTACTGTCACGGTGGTCACTGCCTCAAGCGGATTGATGGTCAGGTTGGCGGCGAGCCCGGCCGCCATGACCACAATCATGGTTTCACCAATGGCGCGTGATACCGCAAGCAACACACCGCCGACAATACCGGGTAGTGCAGCAGGTATAACGACCTTTTTAATGGTTTCGGATTTAGTCGCACCTAAGCCAAGTGAACCATCACGCATCGCCTGAGGGACTGCAGTAATCACATCATCTGACAATGAAGAGACAAACGGGATAATCATAATGCCCATTACCAGCCCCGCTGCCAGCGCGCTTTCAGAGGCAACAGATAACCCGACCGCTTCACCAATGTTGCGTATAAACGGTGCCATGGTAAGTGCCGCAAAAAAGCCGTAAACCACGGTTGGAATACCTGCCAGTATTTCGAGCAACGGCTTGGCCCATGCGCGTACCCGCGGGCTTGCATACTCTGCAAGATAAATGGCAGACATTAAACCGAACGGTACTGCCACCAGCATGGCAATGGCAGAGATTAACAGTGTGCCCGCAAATATCGGCACCGCGCCGAAGCTGCCGGAGCTTCCGACCTGATCTGCACGTATGGCGG
>CAYZVB010000041.1:21344-21936 GCA_964481315.1 uncultured Granulosicoccaceae bacterium | reverse complement strand
CCGCGTAATCAACCTGATCACTCACAACTAATCACTCAATTTAACCAACTACTATCTAACTCTAAGGAAACTACGATGAAACTTTCTAAATCAATCGCCGCTCTTGCCATCGCCGGCGCACTGTCAATCGGAACCGCTTCGGCCATGGGTCTGAGCGCAGGCACTCAGCCACTGGATTCGATTGTCGGTGTGAGCAGCGCTTCTCTTTCGGTCACCATTAACGACGGTGTTGCCACACTGTTTGGCACCACAGACTCAGGTGCTGAAGCAGCAATCGCTGCAAACGAGGTATCACAAATCGAGGGTGTTGAGCGGGTGATTAACCTTGTAACCTGGAACTAACTATGGTTTACCTCTGAACGAGTGGTGCATCTGCGCCACTCGTTGATGTATTTTTACACCCGCCTTCCAGCGATGTTCTGCAGCACACCTGGCAAGTAATCTACAGCCAGGCCAATCCGCTCATTCACCGACACACATTGCCCGTTTCTTACGGTTGTGCCGCCAAACAGAACAACGGATTGTCAAACCAATTCAGCACAAAGAACCGGTCATTTTCTGGTAGTTATTGATAAACAGTTTGGTGGTCTGA
>CAYZVB010000041.1:0-21334 GCA_964481315.1 uncultured Granulosicoccaceae bacterium | reverse complement strand
ATAATGATCAGTGTCTTCGTAGTCTACTTTGTCTATTCCGTTTTCATTGATCATCAGTATTTCAGCATCCGGGTAAGCCATAATAATCGGGGAATGGGTGGCAATAATAAATTGCGACTCTTCACTCACCAGCTGATGCATTCTGTTTAGCATGGCCAGTTGCCTGGCAGGCGATAATGCCGCTTCCGGTTCGTCGAGTATATAAAGACCGTTACCGCCGAAACGATGCACCATTAACGAGAAAAAAGACTCACCGTGTGACTGATGATGCAGCGACTTACCACCATAAGAGTTAATAACCGGTACACCCGGTCCGGGCTCGCTGTCCATTGCGTCGATGTTACTGGCAAGATTATAAAAACTCTCCGCACGGAGAAAAAAACCGTCTTTCGGGCGCTTATACCCTTTAGATAAACGCAAACACTGCCACAGGCCGGAGTGAGTGGATTCGGTTGAGAAATTGAAATTTCGGGTTCCACCTTCGGGGTTAAACCCCCACGCAGTGGCGATCGCCTCCAGCAGGGTTGATTTACCTGAACCGTTTTCACCAACCACAAAAGTAACACGGGGATGAAACCTGAGGGTGTCCAGACTTTTAACCACCGGCAGTGAATAAGGATAAGCATCGAACGATGCAACCTTTTCACGCAGCAGTTTCGCCTGTATTAAAAATTGCGAACTAGGCACAACGGTGTATCCATCAGTTAAGCTTTGACCAGCGGCAAAGCAATCAGCGTTGGGTTATACGCCTTCAACAATCGTCTGAACGCTGGTAGACGCAGACATTCTAAGCTGTTTCGCCGCGGCATATTCTTCGGATTCATACCAGTTATGCGCAGCCTCAAACGATGGGAAGCGGATCACCACTGTTCTGTCACCCGGAGGTGTACCCTCGTAGCTGACAGATTGGCCACCGCGAACCAGAAACTCACCGCCGTAAACTTCTATCGTCGGCAGTACCTTTGAAATGTAGGTTTTGTAAGTTTCCGGGTCGATGACTTTTATTTGAGCGACTACGTAACCGTATGGCATGTACCCTCCCGCACTGGTCTACGGATTAAACACATCGTCGAGCAACGCTTCCCGGTCACTCACCAACCGGGTGTAAGTTTCACTGCAGATTTCCACCCGTTCTTCTGAAAACCCGATGTCATCTGCAATTTCCCGGTACTGCTGCGGGTCACTGCCGACAATATGGCACAGCGTACTGTAGTAGCGTTGTTCGTCGAGACTGTGTTCGCCCCAGAAATCCTGTTCATCCGGATCACCACGGGCTTCACCTTCAAGCGCAAACAGCTCTGCTGCGTTAGCCGCCATTGCAGCCCCGTTTTCGTAATATTCAATAAGCAACATAGAGGCAAGCCCATCTACCGCGTCTTCTTCTTTACCGACAACAGGCAGCTCGAACTGATCAATCAGGGCGTGACCAATTTCATGGTAGAGCGTGTGTAACATGGCATCGTGTGCAAACTCGATCTGAAGTTGCGGGTCGGATTCTATTTTTGATATACGATCGAGCACCTCACCGTAAAAGTGATACGGCAGCTGAATTTCACTGTCAGACGGATCGTACAAAGGTCCGTCGTCAGCACCGACAATAATGGCAATGTCGCGTTCAAGCACAAACACTTCATTAATAAACGCAACGCAGTCTTCAAGAATGCCGTCTTCAATCAGTGGCGCGGCGTCTTCCCGACCTTCACCATCAATGTATTCAAGTGTCGCGACCGGAGCCGCGGCAACCAGACCACACCAAACAACGGCTATGGCACTCAGAACGTAACGAAATAAATTAGGCATGTACTTTTCTGATTTACTTTGTTAGTGATTCTACAGGGTTGGCCCAAGCACAATCTTTGAGCCGTCCTGAAAGCGTTTATAGCGGAATCGCTTCATATTGTAGGTAACCGCGTTACCCTGAACCAACTCAGCCGTAAGCTTACCTGCCGCCGGACCAATCCCAAATCCGTGACCACTGAAACCGGTGGCTATGGTTAACCCGCTACACTCCGGTACGTGATCAATCACCGGCACCACATCGGGCATTGTGTCTATCATTCCGGCCCAGCTATGCGCTACGGTGACATCAGTCAGTGCCGGAAAACGCTCTTTAAATCGATTAATCAGTGTCTGCGCCACACCTTTACGGGGTTGCGGATTCAAAATTCGGTTGAGCTCAAAAGGCGAAACTTCGTCGGCAGACCAGGCTCTTGAGGTTTTCCAGCCATCAGGCCACGACTTTGGCGGCAACCCGAACGTAAACGAACGCCAGTCATCGAGAAACGCCGGCACAAACAGTTTTAAGTAGCGGAAGGAATCAGGCCCGACAAAGTGTTCGGTCAGATCAGACAATGCCAGGGTATAACCACCATCCTGCCGCCGCCTGAAGGCGAGCTTTTCATCGGCGGCATTGCCTTCGTACACCGACGGCACTGCACTCGTGGCAACCACGGTAGAACGCACTGTCAGTTGTGGCAGCGTCAGCCCGAGTCGTGTAGCAAATAATGATGACCAGGCGCCACCGGCAAGCACCACCGCGTCGCACTGTACGACCCCGTGTTCGGTAACCACACCGGATACACGACCGTTTTGCCGTTCGATATCCCTTACAGCACAGTGCTCACGAATTGACACGCCTCTGCGTTGAGCAGCACGTGCGATGGCAGGCACCGCAATAAACGGTTCGGCACGGCCATCATTCGGTGTGTAAATACCACCGCACCAGCGTCCGGGAATTCCGCTAATTTGTTGCTCGACACTGGCAGCAGTAATCATTTGCGTGTCAAGGTTATGCGCTGCCGCCGTCGCCATCCAAGATTCGCGCGCAGCAAGTTTCTTCTCGCTACTGGCCAGATAAATAATGCCGTGCTGACGAAAGCCGACATCTTCACCAATCTCGCGGCTTAAGTTTTCCCACAGACGAGTTGACTCCATCATGATGGGCAGTTCGTCATTGTCGCGACCGAGTTGTCGGATCCAGCCCCAGTTTCGCGACGACTGCTCACAGGCCACCCGGCCTTTTTCACACAGCACCACGTTTAAACCGGCACCGGCTAGATAATATGCAGTGCAAACACCGATTATGCCGGCACCAATAACGACCACGTCGGCCTTCTCCGGCAACTTACCGGCAAATTGCAACGGCGCGTCCGGCTGCGACTGGAACTGTACCGGTAGTGTGGACTCTGTGACAGTCACAATGAGGCATCCTGTTGATACAGGGATATATCTGCAAAAGCTGCGGGAACAGTGAATGACATCGGCTTACCTGTGACCGGATGGGCAAACTCCAGTGTTTGCGCATGTAAATGTAGCCTATCGGCAGGCTCGCCATATAACTCATCGCCAACAATAGCAGCACCCAGACCGTCCGGATGTGCCGCATGTACACGCAACTGATGGGTGCGGCCGGTCACCGGCTGAAATTCTACCAGCGTGGTACCTGCCCTTACGTGCAATACCCTATAACGCGTGAATGCCGCTTTTCCGTGACTGTGACAAACCAGCTGCCGCGGACGGTCTTCAAGATCAACACGCAATGGCAGACTGATTTCACCGCTGTCCGGCAGACCGGTGCCTGAGAGCAACGCAAGATAGCACTTTCGCACCTGACGCTGTTGAAACTGGTGTTGCAGGTGCTTATGTGTTTTGGCACTTTTGGCAGCCACCATTAAGCCGGAGGTTGGCTGATCCAGCCGATGCAACAGCAGGGTTTGATTTGTCGTAACCGGATAGCGTTTGCGTAACCGCGATTCAACAGAATCGGTAATAGCCTGCCCGGGCACCGATAACATACCGGCAGGTTTATTGATCACCACAATGGCATTATCTTCATAAACAACTGCCGGCTGGTCACTGGCAAATGCCGGCGATTGCTCGTAGTCAGGCGGTTGCACATCAAGACCGGATAACATGTGCGGCAGTATCGGGCGACATTTGCTGCGGCATGCCGGATAAAAACGACCATGCTGCCGCAGACCCGCCGCCGCACCCCACCAGAACTCCGCCAGACAAAGCGGTTTAAGACCCGCCACAATAGCAGCATTCAATAATTTCACGGCAGCACAATCACCGGCGCCACCGGGTGGCAGTTTTTGTTCAAACAACGTACGCAACGCAACACTTTGCGAACTGATGCTGTTAATAGTGTACTGGTCGAACAATTTTCTCTGCAGACTGGCTGAATACCTGCGGCGGCGATTGTCGAGCTGTTGTATTGCACGCTTAAATTCAGTTACAGACTGCTCTGCTGCAGCCAAGCGCGCATTCGCTTCGCGCTGACACTGTTGCCGCGCGCGTTTATCATCGCGGCTTTGCTGATCAAGCGTTGCAAGAAAACCGGCATCAGACGTATGTTGCTTGCGCAGAACACTGCGGGCTTGTTTTCTTTTGGTGTTTGTTTTTCGATTGTCTGCGATAAGACGATCAGTTTGCTGTTTGACAACTGCGAAATTGTCAGTGGCTATACGATAGTCGGCACTGTGCAGTATCTGTTGTTTTTCCTGTTCAATAGCGTCGTGTTGCTGCTGCCCCTGATGAAGCAGTTGCGCGTGTTGGCGGCGATTGAAAACTACCGGTGCAAAACCCGCCACCTCCCAGCTACCACCGAGCATGCCGGAAAACGCAGACAGATAAGCCTGTCTGCCATCAGGCATCAATACCGCCAGCACACCCAGCATTTTGCCACCGCCGGTGGTGTTGAAGTTGTGAATGCCTGTGGTAAGTGCCGGAAGCCGTTGTTGCAAATGCTGTGCTGCTGCCAATGCCAGCGCATGCGGCTGGTTGTTAAACGGGCTCGGGAAAGTACCCGGCGGGGCAATCCCACTTTGAAAATGCTGCAGCAGATCAACAGACACCGGTGTTTACATCGGTACCGGATAGCGGCGATAGACGGCAGCAATATCACTATTGATTTCATCTGTCAGCTGAAGCTCTGCACCACCCAGATTTTCTTCAAGCTGCGGCAAGCTGGTAGCACCGATAATGGTTGACGCCATGAATGGTCGTTGCATACAGAACGCAAGCGCCAGTTGTGATGCAGGCAGGTTATGTTTTGCTGCAACTTGCAGATAGCCTTCAAGCGCAGGTGTAGAATACTCCGACAAACGACCGTTCAAATCATTAACCAGCGTGCGACGTGACCCGTCGGGAATACTGCCATCGGCATACTTACCACTTAACAGCCCCGCTGCCAGCGGCGAGAACGCCAGCAACCCGACCTGCTCGTGGTGGGCGAGTTCGGCCAGATCAAGATCAAACAGACGACACAGTAAACTGTATTCGTTTTGCACCGAAACCACTCGCGGAAGATTGTTGTCTTTTGCGGTTTGCAGAAATTTCATCACCCCCCAGCAGGTTTCGTTAGACAAACCGATATGACGGATTTTTCCTTCATCGACATACCGCTGCAAGCAGAATAATACTTCACGGATATGATCAAGCGTTTCTGCGGTGCGCTGTGCACTGGCATCGTAACGTGCAAACTGCCGAAAGTGGTATGAACCACGGTTCGGCCAGTGCAACTGGTAGAGATCAATACAGTCTGTTTGCAAACGCTTTAAGCTGCCTTCAAGTGACAGTTTTATTTTCCTGGGACAGATTGGCATACCTTCGTGAATGTAGGGCTGGTTACCGGCACCGGTTACTTTAGTGGCAATTAACATATCGCGATTGCGACCGCCTTTTTTAATCCAGCTGCCAATGATTTCTTCTGTGCGACCCCAGGTATCTTCACCCAGCGGGGTGGTCGGATACATTTCTGCGGTGTCAATAATATTCACACCATGCTCAACGGCACAGTCAATCTGCTGATGCGCCTGTGCTTCAGTATTCTGTGTGCCCCAGGTCATAGAGCCGAGACAGATTGCACTCACGTTAAGATCAGTATTAGCCAGCCGGTTGTATTTCATTGTGCCTTACTTTGTGATAACCCGAATAAAAAAAGGGGTTTAATTTTGTAACAGTCAGAGCCGCCGCTCCATGTACACGCGGGCAAAGCCGTCTTCAACAAGCCTTGCCGTCTCAATATAACCGTGACGCCTGTACCAGGCTAAATTCTCATGCATTTTTTCATTGGTGTACAGCCTGACCAGCGGATAACCGACTGCCACTGCATGGATATGATTCAGCATACAGGCCCCATATCCATGGCCCTGACAACCAGGATTAACAGCAATGTTTTCCAGAAAGTAGCAGTCATCCAGCGGGTAGCTTACAGCAAATGCCACCAGCTCATGACCGACAACCATGACTTCAATCTGCTGCTTCGCAACCTGTGTTGCAAAGTCTGCAAGCATCGGGGCCGGTTCACGCCCGATGCGTTCAATGTACTTGCTATATGCCGCCCGCGCACACGCCGCTATCGCATCAACATCTTCTGCAACTGCGCGACGTATTATCATTGTTGCGCAGGTGGCTGAGCAGGTGCTACGGCATGGTTCATCGATTCCCACCCTTCACGGTAATAACGAATCACCGGTAAAGATTCACCGTGGTTTATGTCTGCTTCAAGTCGCGGCAAATCAGCCGGCAACTGCAGGCGCCGCTGCCATGAGTCACTATTAATGTAGCGACCATGGTAGGCTTCGCGGGCCGGCACCAGCGGTGCATTGGAAGCGACAAAGAAACCCCATAAACCAAATGATGGAATATACGCAGTGGCAGGGGCTACGTGATCAAACACCTCTTCAAGTGTGGAGCCGATACTCCAGAATGCACGCCGCGCAAACCACGGCGATGTTGCCTGGGTAATCATGACACCGCCGGTACTCAGCCTGCGATTGAGACGTTCGTAAAATGCCACACTGTATAAGCGGGCGACATCTTCATTTTCAGGGTCGGGCAGATCAACAATAATCAGCTCAAACAGATCTCCGGCTTCAGCCAGCCAGCGCCATGCATCGCTATTGACTACAGTCACCCGCGACGCCCGCAACGCATTGCGGTTTAGTTTGGTTAACTGACTGTGTGAGCCTGCCAGATCGGTAATGGCAGGATCGAGATCAACGACCGTGACAGATTCTATTTCATCGTAGTGAAGCAACTCACGCGCAGCCAGTCCATCACCACCACCAATTACCAGCGCGCGCTGCAGTTTGCGGGTAAAGACCGCCGGCAGATGCACCAGTGTTTCGTGATAGCGATATTCATCGGAGCTGGCAAACTGCAGGTTGCCATCAAGGTACAGGCGCAGATCATCGCCGAGTTTGCTCATCACAATTTTCTGATAGCGGGTTTGCTCTGTGTAAATAACCGGATCTTCGTATAAAGCGTTATCAAACGTACGCGCTGCAGAACCCGACCACAGACCGGTGGTAATCACCAGCAACAACGAGAAGCCGGCACCCGCTGCAATCGCACCCGACGATCCGGCAAGCCGGTTTCTAAACGACCAGGCCACCACAAACGCCACAAAAAGATTAACCAGCCCGATGACACTGGCGGTTAACAAGTGCCCGAGATAAGGCAACAGGACAAAAGGGAACAATAGTGACGCGAGCAGCGCACCAAGATAATCAAAGGTAAGTACCTGACTAATACCGCGACGCAGGCCGCTGTAGGATTCGAGTATTCTGGTGAGCAGTGGCAACTCCATGCCGACCAGAATGCCAATTGCCGCCACCACCAGCAACATGGCGGGATAGTAGAAGCTTGTCCAGCTGTAAACACCGTACAACAACATGGCAGAAATACCACCGACAGCGCCAATAGCGATTTCTATTGCAACGAACGCGGCGACCAGATGACGGGTAATGTTTTGCGCAAACCACGCACCGATACCCATAAAAAACAAAAACAACCCAATGGTCAGCGAATAATGAATCACGCTTGAGCCAAGCAGGTAGGTAGACAGACTGCTTATTAATAATTCATAGATCAGGCTGCACGCAGCAATAATTAATATAGAACCGCTAAGCAACGCAAACTGCTGTTGGGTTACGGCAACCTGCTGCCCGGCGGCATTATCGGTCATGTATAAACCAGAGAGTTTTTGTATACCTGGACATTATGTAGCGTCATAACACAGACAGCGATTGTGCTGTAACGCAGATTTTCCAATCGCTACTGGCGCATCGCTAACGAGTGGTTCCGCAACTGATGAATACCACATACGGCAGAGTACCGCCGTGCGTTGATTTGTACGCAGGTGAATTTAGCGGTCGGGAGTCAGGTAATAGATACCAACGCTTCAGCTGACAAGCACACTAGCGATAATAATGCAGACACCAAGCATCATAGAACCCGCAAGAATAGCCAGCGCCCGGTTTTCCTTGTGCGCGACCTCTTCAGCCAGACTGCCGGGCGTGAGCCAGTCGACGACTTTAAAGCCAACCACCCCCATCAGAATACCTACTGCCGAATAGACAATAGTAGAAAGCAGTTCGGCAGAAAACTCCGCAAGTGCAGTCTGCGCAAACGACGGACCGCTGATACTTAACAGCAGCAGGCCACCCAGCAAATAGCTTTTTTTGTTCATGGTGTTCTCCAGTAATTTGTACATAAGTATTATTTGCCGAAACGCGGACCACCGCCGACATACGTTCTGCCCGAATTTGACCGCAGCACTTCTTTTTCACCGACACCGGGGACGGCTTCTGCACCGTGACCACGCACGGAATACCAGGTCGGCAGCCCGACAATGGCAAGTACCAGAAGGCCCAGTAGCGGGTAGTGAAGTCTTTTCAACGGTTTTCTCTTGCGGTCTTATTCATGCGTTAACGGGTTCGAAGCTTTAATGCGATTGACGCTGCTGCCGCACTGACCGATCCCATTTTAGAGCGACAAAGCATCATTAGAAAAAAACTAAAAAAGCCCGCTAAAATAAACGGTGTCAGTGACGTGCGATTGGGTTCAATGGCAAGGCGGAAGTCGGCATCGGGTGTGGTCGATTGTGCATCACCGTCAATCACAAACCGGTAGGTATCGGGCTCGTCAACACGGATCACCCAACTGCTGCTTAAGCTTGCCTCGGACCACGGACCGTCGGAGTCGCGACCCGACTCGCGCCAGAACTCAATGTACTTGCCATAGATTTGTTCGTTGTCGCTGTTCAGCATACCGACAACCACTCCAAACCATGAGTTATCCTGCATGCCGCGAATGGAACCGCGCAGCTTGTACAGCTGACCTGCCTGTTCTGTTTTGAGCTCCTGCAGTTGTACCTGAGTGTCGTTTTTACTCAGCGCCGCCTCGAAGCTTTCGATGTCTCCACCGCGGTTATAGTAAAACGCAGCTGCGGCCAGCAACGGTACGGCTAATAAAATCCCGCGCATGGAGTTTTTCCAGCGTGTGAGATCAGCCTTGACTAAATCTTTCCCCAAGCCATCGAGCATTTCACTGTGCGGGATCATGCGTGAGCGAAAAAACTCTATTTCACGGACTTCGCCGTTTTCGTCGAGGCGGGATTCTACGCTTGTGTAGTAGCGCTGTGCGGTCTGTGATTCACCTTCAGGCAAGCGACGCGCGGCACGGCTTTCGGCACTGGTGTGACGCTCCTGATAGTCCGGCTGGTAGCTGAACTCACCGGCGGCAAACTCAAGCTGCCAGTCACCGTGTTCATAGTTTCTGTCTTGTGATTCGGGTAGCGACGGATTCTGCGGCATATGTTTCTCAGCCCAGTAACGGCGACTGCCATCATCGATTAGCCATGCAAGTTCACGCTGTTCATTAAGTATCCACCAGTTGGTATAACGGGCATAGTTATTTTCCCAGCCGTCTTCACTATCGTATTCACGCACACGACCGGCAAATAACTGCACACCAACTGCCTGCCACCTTACCCCGCGATAGGTAAAGAAATCACCAATGGTAAAGTTTGATTCAAGATCGAGCGCCGTGTTCCATCGTTCGAGCGCGCGATCACTAGCCGGATGCTCGGCATTGCAGCCACAGTACTGACAGATGACGGTGACGGTATCCGGGTTTTGTTTGGACAATCCGCTGCCACAGTTAACACAACGAAAAATCTGTGCACCAGCGCCATCGAGCACTTTGATATCTTCGGCCAGTTTGTCACTGAGTTTTTGTTTTATTTGTTCGAGTTCGTTATGAAACCCGGGATGCTGAAGCTGCAAGTCGGGAATAGCCTGCAACGCCGCCTGCTCATGACCGGCATCAATATGCGACTGCAGTGTGCCGAGAAGTTTGTCGGCGTGTATGCCCGCAAGCCGCTGCCCTACCTGCATGACCGTATGTTCCTCATAATGAACATTGCAACAGTATTACAGACCGCAATCGTTATCACGGCACCGTACATGCGCACAACGGACAGGTTTGAAGCAGTGTTATGCATTGTCCCAGATAAAGTCTGTG
Source organism: uncultured Granulosicoccaceae bacterium (assembly GCA_964481315.1). Taxonomy (GTDB): domain Bacteria; phylum Pseudomonadota; class Gammaproteobacteria; order Granulosicoccales; family Granulosicoccaceae. The sequence continues at coordinate 11,023 of CAYZVB010000041.1, read as the reverse complement.
CCGGCGATTTTTTCACTTCGGGTAACACTGACATCGTGACCACTGGCTTCCACCGATAAACGCTCACCGTTTCCCATTACATCGACACACACAACTTGTTCGGAAGGAAGTGCCACAACAGGAAGCGAACCTTCGGTACCGGCAAGCTGCGCGTCGATGTATTCGGTGATAAACCAGTTGCTGCCATCAATCGTCAGCATGCCACCGACCCGGGCCTCGAGACACGGTGCCGGTTGAAGATCAGTTGCCACCGGTGTGTGGAGTTTATAACGACCATCGTCTTCCTCCAGCCACTGGTGATTGCCGTCGTCGAATTCGAGCCACCATTCATCCCAGTATCCATCGAGATAGCTGATACGCAACCTCCCGGCCACCACAAAACGACGCTGCCGGCCGTCTGTGGCAAGCACGCCACTGCGCCCGACACGCAGCATGGACGGTGCGTCGAGTGCATGTTCGAAGCTTCCGCCGGAAGTCCAGCCGCTGCCGCTGACATAAATCCAGTTACTGCAGTGCGGGCACTCCATACTGCGGGTGTGAGCCGAGATACCTTCTACTGCCACCCCGCAGGAAGGACACGAAACTGAGCTGCTAAACGCCATGGCGAATCTATTATTGACCGTGCCGGCACGGGTTGCGTGGTGTATTCAAATCTATCCCCTGAAGTCTTTGCATTATTATATGCTTTCCTGCCGGTATTTGTGTTGCGAGGCGTTACACTGCACCAAACACCAGTTAAACAACGGAGTCAGCCTGAAACCATGATAAAACTGTTCAAATCACTGTTCGGCGGTGGCGGAGATTCCACCGACTCGCAGCAATCAGCGGCTGATGCCGTTGAATACAAGCAATTTTCCATTCGCCCTGAACCAATCAAAGAGGGCGGCCAGTATCGAACTGCCGGCACTATTTCGCTGCAACAGGACGGTGAAGTGAGAAGCTCAAAATTCATACGCGCCGACAACCATTCCACCCGCGATGCAGCGATCGAACACGCCATTGGTAAAGGCAAACAGATTATCGACGAACGCGGTGAAGCCCTGCTGCAAACCGAACACTGCTGAAGGCTCTGGTGTAATGTAACCTGCAAACGCTACACTAACCGCCCTTGCGCCAGCACCACACACGCAGCGGCGGAACATTAAGCAGCTCTACTTCAACCGAACGCTGTGAAGGCTCAAAAAAAGTGTTGAGCTGATCAACACGGTTGTTGACCTGGTACGCCACAAATCTTCCGCCCGGTGCAAGCTGCCGATGGACATTTTCAAGTAGTCGGCTTGCCACTGTGCGGTCCATAGTGGAAAACGGTATACCGGAAATAACCACATCGGGTGCCGGCCGCGAGTGCCCGGCAAGAATATCTGCAAGCGCTGTGGCGTCGCCATGGTGGGCTGTGTACCGGCTGTCGTGAATACGGCTGGCAAGCTGATATAAGCCGGCATTAAGCTCAATACTAAGCAGATGCGCATCGGCAGGCATGGCGCTAAGAATAGCCCTGGTGGTGCCACCGTTACCGGGCCCAAGTTCAACAATCTGTTTTGCCTCCGACAAGCTGGCATTTCGAATAATGCGGCGCTTCAGATACCCCGAGCTCGGGATAACCGACCCAAGCTGACGCGGGTTTTTAATAAACTGGGTAAAAAAAACAAAAGCATCACTGCTCAAGTGCCTGGCCTCTTGGATTGCGCGATTAACAGCCGGGCTAACTTAGCGGAATCTATGGTTGCCGGCAAATAATCGCAGTCAGTCAGGATATTTCATTAAGCAAAGCGCGATATTGGCAAAGAAAGCTAATGACCACGCCGTCAGCGCCGACAGTAGTTTCATATCAAAGCGGTCTAATGCCATGCGTGCACTTGTATTAATTCTGATTTTCGCCGGATGGAGCTCCACGATTTCCGCCACTCCGGCGAGCACGCCATACGACCGCCTGCTGGAAAAGACCGGACTCAGCAAGATGCTGGAAGAGCTTCCAACAGAAATCCGAACAGCAGCCACTCGCCATGCCAAACGCTGTGAGTCCACACCGGCAGCACTGGTACCGTCATCAACCGCTATGGCGAACGCATTGACCGAACGTTTAAAGCAGGAAACCGGCATTGAGGAAGTCAGGCAACTGGTGAACTGGTATATATCGAGTACCGGTCGCAGGATACGCAAGCTCGAAAGACTTGAGATCGACGAGAAACTACTACTGCAACACACTCCCGACCCACAGCGCCTGAAGCAGGTTCGACAGATTTACCACAATACAGACACCGGCAGATTTATCGCCAATGTCGCCGTAGAAATAGAATATGCAGGGTGGCGTTTGAGCGGTTGTATGCAACATGCAGCGAGCGCCGGTGATTTAAAAAAGCTGCAGGCTGAATCGGTACGTGCCGAAGTCATTCGCAACGAAGCAGCTACTTTAATTGCACTGTTTGAAGAAGACACCATCCGCACCATGGAGTTTGCATTTTCATCGCTGACTAATCAGCAACTCACCGAATATCTGCAAACCACTGATACCCATGCGCCGTTGTTCTCTGCATTAATTGATTCTCTGATTAATACAATTGAATCAGAGGCCAGGCAGATCAGGTTGACTTCAATTCGCCACTGATCCGGCATGCAGCTTGTGTAGTGCTGAGCAACAAATTTTGAATTGCTGAAATAAGGAAATTTTACCGATATTTATCTACAGCACGGAACCCGGCCCGATTACCGCTTTATCTGGCATCGCGCATTCCTTTCAGTTAGGTAGTCATCTGCCAATACAGATTAGAGGCCACAACAGCCGTACATCCTAATAAAAGTTGACATCGCACCCAATAAGCAGACCCAGACCTTGCCCGATTGATTAGTCGTTTGCATTACCACTGTTTCTCAACGCTATGATCGATATATCCAAAGTCAGTAAAAATCTGATTGGCGTTAGTTTGATATCATCTCTGCTGGTATTCTGGCTGGGTAGCCGCTATCTGTCGGATGCACACACTCAGTTTTCCGGCGCCATGCAACTACAGGCATCCGTCGCCCCTGAAACAACGTTGTTTGAAGTGGCCGCAAATCTGGACCACGAGCGCGCCACCGTCCAGAACATACTGGTTAGCTCTGTTCGATTTAGCAGAGTTCGAAAGAACCTGAATACGATTAATCAACGGTCTCGTGATCTGTTTGACAGAGCCAGGCAGGAAATAATTTCCTCTCGCAGCAGTGGTTCGCAAAACAATCAAAAACGCTACAGTGACGAATCTATTCAATTCCTGATACGCGATTTGGAAGACCGATTCGACCGGCTGTCAATTTCCAGTTCAATACTCATGTCGCAGACCTACCTGCCCTTCGCAGATCGTGACGAAAGTGTACGTCTGCAAATGTTTGATGCCTACGCTACCCTGATAGAGGCAGTCAACACACTCAGGAAAAGAACTCACGCACTGCCGGAAAAGAAATACATCGATGTGCTTTCGGCACACGACATTAAGAACGCCATCTGGACAGTCAGTGATGCGATCAACCAGACCACCACACTCATTGGCAGTTATCTGTTGAAATACCAACTGTCTGCTATCGAATCACTAAACGTTGACAACCTGGCACTTCGAATACTACAGCAGCATGAGCGCGCTTCTCAGGCATTTTCTGAACTATCAGAGATGTTGGAAAACGGTATCATTGACGGAGACACTGCGACAGCAGTGAAAGACCTGCAACAACAGTACGACAATGCGTTTCGCACTAAAACGAAAATGCATATTCTCACTTCACCTGTCGGTTCAGATCCGGCAACCATGCTCAGCGAGTGGCAGAGAGTTTCCGACACTACCAGAGAGAAGGCCCGAATACTCGAAGACGCGGCATTGGCTAACACGCTGACAACCGCAGGTTCAATCAAAAACAGTGCTACGTTTACCCTGCTAAGCAACACTTTTCTGGTTCTGCTTTGCGTGGCGATGGCCTACGCTACTTTTAGAATTGGCAAAAACATTCAGCACCAGGCTGATCACGATGACCTGACCGGTGCTCCCAATCGCAGGTACTTTAGCGAGGAACTTGAATCACTCTTCAAGAAGACCGATGCGCAAAGACAGGAAAAACTCGTATTAATCACTCTGGACCTCAACGGTTTCAAATCTGTCAACGACACAATGGGACATGTGGCAGGTGACAAATTGCTGGTAATGGTAGCAGAAAGGCTAAAGAGTCTGACCAGCATCGATATGACAATGGCGCGTATGGGTGGTGATGAATTCGCTATTGCTTTTAACACCAGTGATGCAGACAAACCGTTACACTTCGCCACCCGGATAAAAAATGCATTTGATGTTCCGTTTAAGCTCGACGATGGACAAGTAACAATTGACACCAGCATCGGGTATAGCATCTATCCGGACGATGCGACCAGCGTCAAAGAGTTGCAGATCACTTCAGACTTCGCGATGTTCAATGCCAAGCAATCCGGCAAAAAAACCATACAACACTATGATCAGGAAATAGCAGAACAATACGAAAAACGCATCACGATTGAAAAGGATCTGGTCGCGGCAATAGATAATGACGAACTTGAGCTTTACTGCCAGCCGCAATTTAACCTGGCACTGAATAAAGCAAACGCCGTTGAAGCTCTGATTCGATGGAACCATCCGACACGCGGCATGGTATCACCTGTCGACTTTATTACAGTTGCCGAGGAAACCGGACTGATGCCGGCCCTTGGAAACTGGGTACTGAACGAGGCCTGCAAACAGGCAGCCATATGGAACAATAACGGTGACCTGCCAATCAGGGTAGCGATAAACGTATCTGTACACCAGGTGATGCAGAATGAGTTTGTTCAGGATGTGATCGACGCCATCCAAAGACACAATGTTAGCGCCAGCTGTCTCGAACTCGAGATCACTGAAAGTGTGGTCATGGCTGACATTGAATGGATAGTCAAATGCCTTAGTGCGCTAAAAGACTATGGCCTTCGTATTGCACTCGACGACTTTGGCACCGGCTATTCGTCGCTTAATCAGCTGCAGCGGCTACCGCTCGACACCCTGAAGATAGATCGCTCCTTTATCAGCAAGCTGGGTGATGATAAAGAAAGCATGAAATCAGTTACTGCAACCATTACATCGATTGCCGACATCTACGGCCTGGAGACTGTTGCAGAGGGCATAGAGTCAGACACGCAACTCATCGAGGTCAGTAAGCTGGGCATTGATGTAGCGCAGGGCTATTACTACTCGAAGCCGGTAGCAAGCGGCGAAGTTATCCATACGATAGATCGCATTAACCACTCTGCCAACAACGCAAAAGCTGCCTGACATCTGGCTTTGGCTCTTTCAGGAAGTACGCAATAAATCGGTGAATGCCGGCATTAGCCAGGGTCGCAATGCTACCACCATGCTGTAACCGGTTCGCTGCTCGAGCGGCAACCTGGAGTCGTCGCGATTTAGTTCGATAAACCCGGCAACAGTCTTATCTACCAGCTTTATTAGTTGATCAACGGACTGCTCAGACAACATACCGGTACGAAACACCCTCAATTCACCCGCTCCGTGAAACGGCGCGTTGAGGAAGTCCGACTGAATTTTATCGGTAAAAAAACGCTCGAGCGGGCCGTCTTCAATCCACTGGAAATTGTGATCAAATAAGAACCGGATATGCCCGTCATCACGGATACTGATTAGCTTGAATTTTTCCAGTTTATTTAAATGCAGCTGACACTCGCGCTCTGTTATCTGATACCTGCTGACAATCTGTTCGGCTGTCCAGTTAGTCAGTACAGAAACGGCAACCACCAGTAATTTCATATCCGAGATCAGCAGCTTTTCCTGTGCCTCGGTTAGCGACGTGATATAGCTAACACGCTCTTCATTGATACGCATCAGATCAGACAGGTCGATTTCCAGCAGCTCATTGCAGATTATTGAAAGCCGGGACATACGAATATCTTTTTCTGCAAACATTTGCTTCACTCGCGCAATACCTAATCCGAGTGCGGCAGCAACATCAGGCTGACTAACGCCCTTCTCTTTCATCAGTTGCTTAAGGGTGTCCAACAGGTTTGACACTTCTGACACTTATTCTCCCCCTTTTGAATTGCTGAAAACCGGAGTGTATTAAGCGCTCACAACACTTGCATTTCCAGCGCATCATTTACACCAATCCGGAGCAGGTGCGGCTATACCAGCAGTCTGCTATGACTATACCGGCCCGCGGCTCTAATTTTCTATCCTCTGTATGCGATTTATGTTAACCGTAAAGCGGAGGTAATCCCATGTTATTTCGTGTATTGGCAATGATAATGGCAACGTGCCTTATGGTAAGCGGGTGTCTCAGCGAACCAGACGGATTAGTTTGCCCGCAGGGTAAGCAACTCAGGCTCGCAGATACCAGATGGATATGTGACTTCGACAACAAAGTCGCAGACATCCCCCAAACCCGCAACCATTACTATGTAGATGCTACTAACGGCAATGACAGCAACAGCGGCACTATTGAGTACCCCTGGAAGACCATTGTAAAAGCTGCTGCTACGGTAACAGCTGGCAGCACGGTACTAATTCGCAGTGGCATTTACGATGACGGGCCGATACACATAGCCAATAGCGGCAGTGCTGAAAATCCAATTGTTTTCAAGGCAGATGGATTCTCGCAGGCAACCATTATCAACAACGGGATTCAGGCCATAGGAAAAAGCCACCTTACCATTGCCAATCTACGATTCGAGAAAATCCGAGGCTTTAACGGCAATGCCATTCGCATTGAAGGGCGTGAGAGTCAGCTACATCCACCTGCAAGCCATATTCTATTACTTGGCAACACCATTATAGATACCTGGTCTTCAGGCATCGCCGTATGGGGAGTGAGATATCGAAAAGACCCCGGGAACTATCAAAATATCAGCCATGTAACCATAGAATCAAACACTCTTGAGTTGAACACCAATGGCGGTGCAAATGAAATCATTACCGTCGCCAACGGCGCATCTGAAGTAGCAGTTCGCTACAACACCATTCGCGAAGGCGATTTCAACGATGACGGCACACCGGATGGCACCGGCGATGAAGGAATAGACTTCAAGGAAGGCGTGACAAACAGCGTAATTACCGGTAACGCCCTATATGGCCTGAGCGATAAAGCAATCTATATTGACGGTGGTCGCGGTGAAAATGAAGCCGATGTTGCGGTCAATCAGCCGGTGGTGTCCGGCATTGAAATATCCAACAATCGTATCAGAGACAATTGGGGAGGTATTGCGGTCACTACTGAAGGCCGGGGCAAGGTCGGTGAAATTGCAATTTACAACAATGTGATATCAAACATTAATAAAGACGGAATACTTATCTGGTATCACCCATTCGGACAGCAGGCCGGCGGCCTTGTTGATAACGTATGGATATTCAATAACACGATTACGCAATCCGGACACCTGACACCTGCAGGCAGGAAAAGCTGGGGCGGCATCCGCAGCAGCCACCCCACTGCAAATGTACTGGTTGAGAACAATATTGCGTGGGATAACCACGGGTTTGATATTAACAATAGTTTAACAAATACCAGTAACCCAGCCGTCAACACACTGGTACGCGGCAACAACCTTTGCCGCGAGATGCTTTGCGATGTGAATAATGTACCTGCAATTACTGAAGATGCAACTCCGACAGCCGGATCGCCTGCGCTCGACAGTGGCAGCGATGCCGCTGCCCCCGACTGGCTGAAACAACTGCCCTCTAACGCAACAAAAGACATATGCGGCGTTTCCCGCGACCAGGGTATGCGCCGTGACATGGGAGCGGTGGAAACACCATTTGTCAACAATACAGCTCGCCCCTACCTGCTGAGCTATTGCATCACTCCCTAAGTGATTTTCAGCTCAGCAACTGATACCGACAGTCTTTCAAGTGTAGCAAGATGGTAGCTCGCTTAACGCGAGCCACCATGGCTTCAGCCGCCGATAGTGAATAACCAATAAAGATTAATAGGCTCCGACGGAACAACCACGTACTCCGAGATTTCCGCTGAGCCCCGGGTGTGGCGCACTTTGCAGGTGTGCATCGGTAGTCTGCAGCGGTGCATGATAGGCATCAGAAAAGAACGCCGGAAAATTCAGACGCTCCTGCTGATCCCAGTTACTGCATACCACGCCTCCTGCCTCTTCCAGAGAACGGCTGAACCCGCTGTTAGTATTACTCAGATCATACAAGGCATATTCATCGGACGGCTGTGCACCAAGTAACTCAGAGACACCCACCGCAAAACGTGACTCACCGCCACGGCGTGTCAGATAAATTACTTTGTCACATCCCATATTTTTCAGCGCCAGCACTGGATGCAGGTCACTCCAGCCACCGGCTGAAATTCGACCGTCCGGCAGCTCCAGTGCGCGCGACAAACCCGGTTCTGCAGGAGAGTAACGCAACACTTCGCGCCAGGTAACATTCTGGTAGGCGCGAAACCGTCTGGTTTTCTCATCATTGTATCCGTTGCGATTTTCACGTATCGCCTGCAGGTCATCTGCTGCACCAAAATAGCCGAAGCGAATGTCGTTAAAGTCGTATTGCGGTGTTATTGGTGTTGCCTGTCTATAGGCATCGAGCGATACCTTCCAGCGCTCGACTGACTCACCTTCAATCACCGACGTGGGTACTATGGTGTGCATAAACTCACCGACTTTACTATTGAGTTGCGACGAAGGTGTTCGTCGTTGCAGGTAATGATTTAACGGCGCATTGAATAAATTCCCGCAATTTCCGGCGGCGGTTTCAAGTGATGTTATCTGTGACCACGACTTACCAACGCTTACGTCAGAACAGGCGTCAACAAACTCATCGAGATTGGCTTCGACATAGAAATCTGCAGCAAGACCGATCTGTTCGGCGAGTCCATCGATATTCAGCAGACCGGGCCTGACCAGGATATTGGGGTCTGACGGATCAAACTCTGCCGCCATCACAATCCCTTTGTACAAGTCTGCAGCATGGAATTCTGGGTTCGGCGACTGACGCAACAGTTGAAATATTTCCGGGTTTACCAGCGACCGAAAGCGCTCACTGTTTAACAACACCGATAACGCGTCAGAAGCACCCGGTTTGCCGGCAGCCAGCTGCGCATCGAGTCCGCTGGCCTGGATTTCTCTCAGCAGTGCAGCGTACGACTGCGCCGCGAGAAAATCTTCACTGGCGCTGATGGTATTAATATAACCAAACATCGATTTAAATAATAAAGCGGCACGCTCGCCTTTTTCACGGGCAGTGCAGTGCTGACAACGCACGGCCGTGTTTTTTTGCACACTTTCAATCAGCATGGCGCTAAACGCCGCAGAACTGCCACCGGCCACGCCCGACAACAAACCATAATTCTCGGTGATGCGGGCCAGGCCGGCAAAGTGCGCCGGAATACGATCACCATTGCCACGCAACGCGACACACATGGTGGGGCCGTCTGCATCAATATTGCGAATCGCACCGCTGTCACAGTCAGGGTCGGGTAACGGACAGTCGGTATCGCAAACCTGATCGTTGTAGCGACCAAGAAACTCACAGCGATCAACACTGCCCTGAGTCGCTACCGTTAGCAGATTATCAATATCGGTGTCATCTCCACCCCCGCAACCGGTGACACCGAATAATAAAAGGGACAAAAACAACAGTGACAGTAATCGTTCGCGACTTTTCTGAAACATTAGAATCTCCTTGTGCACAGTGACTGAATAGCCTGCCGGATGACAGGTGACTTCATGTTATCTGTGTATCTGAAGATTCAGGTTTACTATAGGTAGACTACAGGTATAGCGATGCGCATTTACCAGCGGGCCGTGCAAACACCGGGCAGGTTATGTTCACTGGGACGGTAATAGTTCGTCTGACCATTTCAACACCACATTAAAGGAAACAGAGATTCTGGGTGCTTGAGATAGGTTGGGGTGCACAAAATGGTGCAGGAATGACGGCCACAATAATATAGTGCCGGCTTGCGGCATTACGGTATATTCGGCCTCGATTTGCGGATCACCTCTGACAGCATTCATGTTTGCCTGCGGCCGCGGGTCATAAAACGAAATAGCACCGGGTCTGCGGTCATTGCGGCCGGGTAGCTGTTCGTGCCCCTGTGGCACACTGACATAATAGGTACCGCTTAGATAACTGTGCGGATGATTGTGCAGATCATGGTAGTCGCCAAAGCGATTTATATTTGGCCAGCTTTGTACCTGCCATTCACTTTTATAGCGCTGATCGTGCGCATGTAAATAGTCGACAACGGTTTTATTTACGCACTGCAGTAACCATGCGGTGGCAGGATGCTGTAGTTGCAGAAAGCCCGCTTCAAGATAACCGGTCGTCAGGTTGTCGGTTTCGCTGTCCATTTTCTCAATAAGCTCGAACAGCAGCTGATTGGGTTTTTCATGAGAGGGCAACTGACGTTTCATCAGACTGGTTGGCCACAACCTGATGAGACCAGATTCTGAGTGCTCGGCCATGGCTGGCTCCGTTGCATGTGTCAACGGCAACATACCATAACTGCGGATGACCTATCGCAACAGCAGAAAAAAACCGGTGTTATACCAGCAGTGCAGAATAATTGACGGCCACACCAGATCGTAGCGATCTCTGAAGTAGCCGAACACCAGTGACGGGAAGAATATACTGACGGCCCAGAAAAGAGACTGATTCAGCAGATGGGCACCGGCAAACAAAATACTGGTGGCGACGTTGGCATAGCTGAGTCCGGTAAGCGGCATCTGTGCGAACTGAGGTTTTTCCAGCAGCCATGTCTGCACAAACCCCCTGAATGCCAGCTCTTCGAGTACCGGATATATCAGACACACCATCAACAGCATCTGTATACCTGTCACAGAGACTGCCGGCCTGACCCACAGATAAAGCGCAAGCCACACCAGCGGACCCAGCAACAGTGCGGTAAGAAAGTGAACGTCGAAAAATACTTTTTTCAACGCCTGATCAATGTTTTTCATCAGGCGATACTAGTGTACTGAGTCATACGAACTCTTCAATGAGTCGATCAATCAAAGTGGCTGATTCTATTG
>CAYZVB010000040.1:0-21965 GCA_964481315.1 uncultured Granulosicoccaceae bacterium | reverse complement strand
AAGATTAACCGGCGCTATACAATGACGACATCATACTGGTCGCGATTGTACATGGTCTCGGCCTGCAGACGGATCGGTACTGCAACGAATGATTCGAGCTCGGCAAAATAGTGTGATTGCTCATCAAGGAACATCTCAACCACTTCCGGACTCGCCACCACTGTCAGCGATTTCACGTCGAACTGCCGCACCTGGCGAATGATTTCGCGGGAAATTTCGTAACAGACCGTTTCCGCCGTTCGCAGCAGGCCGCGACCACTGCAGGTGGGACACTCCGAACACAGCGTCTGCTCCAGACTTTCGCGCGTTCGCTTGCGCGTCATTTCCACCAGCCCGAGCGATGAAACTTCGCACACCTGGGTTTTGGCGTGGTCTCTGTCGAGTGCTTTTTCCATGGCACGCATGACCTGCCGCTTGTGCTCATCGACCGACATATCGATGAAATCGATAATGATAATGCCGCCCAGATTGCGCAGCCGCAGTTGCCGGCAAATAGTCTGCGCCGCTTCGAGGTTGGTTTTAAAGATCGTTTCTTCGAGATTACGATGACCGACAAACGCACCGGTATTTACATCAACCGTTGTCATTGATTCGGTCTGGTCAAACACCAGATGTCCGCCGGACTTTAACTGCACCTTGCGCTCAAGGGCTTTTTGAATTTCATCTTCAACTCCGTACAGATCAAAGATCGGCCGCTCACCGGGGTAGTGTTCGATGCGCGGGCGAATCTCCGGCAGGTACTTGTCTGCAAACTCGCAGGCGGCAGTAAACGATTCACGCGAGTCAATACGAATCCGCTCTACCGACACACCCACCAGATCACGCAGCGTTCGCTTCACCAGCGGCAGATCGGCGTGCACCAGATCACCGGGACGCGCCGAGGCGATGTTTTCCTGAATGGAGCCCCAGAGCTTTTTAAGGAAACGTATCTCCTTGGCAAGCGCCTCTTTGTCAATGCCTTCTGCTGCTGTTCTGACAATGTAACCGTCACTGGTATTTTCATCTTCTTCCTGCAGTTTGCGAACAATATCGCGCAGGCGATCGCGCTCGACTTCATCTTCTATTTTGGCAGACACGCCGACCGACGGGTCGCCGGGCATCAGGACCAGATAGCGCGCCGGTGCTGTCAGGTTGGTGGTTAGCCTGGCCCCCTTGGTACCGAGCGGGTTTTTAATTACCTGCACCAGAATTTTCTGGTCCTCGCGCAGCAGCTCGCGAATATGTTTCGGCTGCCTTTCACCGTTTTCATCGATGCGGGCATTGTCGGCAATGTCGGAAGAGTGCAGAAAGGCAGCGCGCTCCAGACCGACATCAATAAACGCCGCTTCCATACCCGGCAGCACCCGCGCAACCCTGCCCATATAGATGTTGCCCACCAGCGTGGTTTTGGCCGTACGCTCAATACACATTTCGTTGAGCACGCCGTTTTCAAGCGTTGCAACGCGAGTTTCCTGCGGCGTGACGTTAATCAGAATTTCTTCAAGCATGGCATCGATATCCTGCTAAACGGCATTCATTGAGTGTCATTGGCATGAGTGGAAAGCACAGAATAACCGCTAGCCCCAAGCATGGCCGCAGTTTCACTCAACGGTAAACCGACTACGTTACTGTAGGAACCGGAAATACGCTTAACCAGCACAGCGCCGAGCCCCTGAATCGCATACGCCCCGGCTTTACCAACCGGCTCTCCGGTGAGCCAGTACTGATGAATATCCTGCTCTGTGAGCGCAACGAACTCCACTTGTGTTGTCACTATCTGTGCATCAACCCGGCCATCACAGACCACCGCCACACCGGTGTGTACCAGATGCTCCCGCCCCGAAAGTGCCGTGAGCATCTGCATCGCATGCGCTTCGTCTTCAGGTTTACCGAGAATTTCACCATCAAGATCAATGGTGGTGTCGGCCCCAATAACTACGGCTGACGGACTGTTGTTCGACACTTTCGATGCTTTTTCGGCGGCCAGCCGCTTTACATACTGCATTGGCGCTTCACCACTGTGCACCTGCTCGTCGATATCGGCGGGAGCAACCACAGCGTCTATACCAATCTGGTTCAGTAGCTCACGTCTTCGCGGTGAGGCAGAGGCAAGCACTATTTGCTTAGGCACGACTTTCACTCGCAGGTCCGGCAGGGACTACTGTTATACCAGTAGTAAGACAATACGACCTGAAAATTTAGCTGCAGCGACACCCGATGCAGAAGTAGTTCGTCATACACGATGATACGGATGATTATTCAGCACGCTGTAGGCACGGTAGATTTGCTCGGCAACGATGACCCGCACCAACGAGTGCGGAAACGTCATCCGCGACAGTGACCAGCGCTCTTTGCAGGCAGCAAGACACTCAGCGGACAATCCATCGGCACCGCCAATTAATACGGCCACTCTGCGATACTGTTCAAACCAGTCACCAAGCTTTCGTGAAATTGCCACGGTGTCGTGCATTTTGCCGTGCTCGTCGAGTGCGATGGTGTAGGCATCGTCTGGAATGGCGGCAAGCAGCAGCTCGCCTTCCTGCTGTTTTACCCCGGCACTGTCCTGCGACTTGCTTTTTCGCGGTGACGGCTACGCTTTAAGCACCTACCGGCAGTCACGACCAAGCGGCCGCTAATATTCTTCAAAACCTTCGTCAATCCAGCCGGGCATGCGGGTGCCGATGGCCAGCAGATGAATTTCCACGGATGATTATCCGCTTAGCGTGCCATCACATCTGAATCGGCAACATCAGCATCGTGGTCGCTTGCATCGCTCTGATCGTGTTCGGCAAGCTGTTCAGCTTGTTGCTCAACTGACTGCTCTGTCGGCTCCATAGTCCAGAGTTTTTCCAGCGCGTAGAAGTCACGGGTTTCGCGGGTCATAACGTGAACGATGACATCACCCAGATCAACCAGTATCCAGTCGCCCTCGGACTCACCCTCAATACCTACAGGTCGCACGCCGTTTTCTTTGCTTTGCGTGATCACTTCGTTGGCCAGTGACTTCACATGCCGTTGCGAGGTACCACCGGCCACGATCATCCAGTCGGTCACAGTGGTGCGGTCTGCCACATCAATCACAGTGACTTCGACAGCCTTCATCTCGTCGAGAGCATTTTCGGCCAGCGTTTTTAGCTCGGTGGGGGTCATTGCTGTTATTCAGCCTCGTACATAAAGTCGTTTCAGCTGCCGGACGCAGCGTAAAGCCCATGGTCGTAGATATAGTCGCGTACCGCAAGCGGCACCAGATACTGGATGTCGCGTTTTTCGGCCAGATCACGGCGTATTTGGCTTGATGATATCTGCAGTTGCGTCACGGCAATAATATTTATCTGCCCACCGTGATGGCGGTCTTGTTTTGCCTGTGCCTGATGATTTGGGCTGGCTGACAAAATCGTCCGGCCCACATCGGACATAGGCTCACCCGGACGCTCCATCACCGCCAGGTCGAAACGCTGCAACAGCTCCTGCCATCGATGCCAGGTATCGAACACACTGAACTGATCCATCCCGATCACCAGTGTGAATTGTGCGGCCGGAAACTCTGCCGCAAGCGATTCCAGCGTGTCGATTGTATACGACTTACCGGTGCCGCTTAGCTCTCGCGGGTCTACCACAATGCCCGGTACATCGCGCACCGCCAGTTCCAGCATATTTAGCCGGTGTTCGTCACTGGCGCGGGCACTGCTGCGGTGCGGCGGATTACCGGAAGGAACAAAACGCAGTTCATCGAGCTGTAGCGCTTGCCGAACTTCAAACGCACTGCGCAAATGTCCAAGATGCACCGGATCAAAAGCGCCTCCGTACATTGCAATACGAGTTACACCGTTATTCGCAGCGTTTTCACTCAACGGGTTGTGCCATCACCGATTACCACAAACTTCTGTGTGGTCAGGCCTTCGACACCTACAGGGCCACGCACGTGTAAGCGATCGGTGCTAATGCCAATTTCCGCACCAAGGCCATATTCAAAACCATCGGCAAAACAGGTGGCAGCATTCACCATGACTGAACTTGAATCTACCTCACGGGTAAATCTGCGTGAGTTTGAAAGGCTTTCTGTCACGATGGCATCAGTGTGGTGCGAGCCATAACGCTCGATATGATCAATCGCCTCGTCGAGACCACTAACCACTCTAATAGACAACACCGGCGCCAGATACTCAGTCACCCAGTCTTCCTCCGTGGCAGCAATGGCCTGTTTAATCAGTGCGCAGGTTTTACTGCAGCCGCGCAATTCAACACCGGCCTCGAGCAACTGCTTTGAAAGCTGCGGCAAAACCTCTGCAGCAATGGACTCTGCGACCAGCAGCGTTTCCATCGCACCGCAAATTCCATAGCGATAGGTTTTTGCATTAACGGCAACTGCAACAGCTTTGTCGAGATCGGCATGGCTGTCTATGTATACATGGCAAATTCCTTCCAGGTGCTTGATGACCGGCACTCTGGCATCACTACTTATACGCTCTACCAGGCCTTTGCCACCGCGTGGCACCACCACATCAACATAGTCACGCATTTGAATCAACTCGACCACCGCCTGACGGTCAGTGGTTTGCACCACCTGCACTGCAGTAGCAGGCAGTCCTGCGCTTTCAAGCCCACTGCTGATACAGGCAGCCACCGCCTGATTCGAATGCAATGCTTCAGAACCACCGCGTAAAATTGCAGCATTACCTGCCTTAAGACATATGGCAGCAGCATCGGCAGTGACGTTTGGTCGCGATTCGTAAATGATGCCAATAACACCGAGCGGCACCCGCATTTTACCGATCTGCAAACCCGACGGACGGTACTTCACGTCAGTGATTTCACCGATCGGGTCGGCAAGTTCTGCAATTTGCTGCAAACCGGCGGCCATGGCTTCAATACGCGCATCCGTCAGTTCCAGACGATCAAGCAACGCATCACTCAGATTAGAAGCAACACCGGCTTCCATATCTTTTTTATTTTCGGCCTTAATATGGCTGGCATTGCTGCGAATCGCTTCAGCCATCGCATGCAGTGCCGCAGACTTTTCGGCGGTACTGGCATTTGCCATCTTGCGACTGGCCGCCCGCGCCTGCTCACCCAGCGCCTGCATGTAGCCCTTGATATCAAGATTGGTTTCGCTGTTCACAGCTTGTTGTCCCTGTCGTCTTTGATGTTGTAGTGGTGTTAACCGGTGTTGTCTGGTGTAGCAGGTCCGGGCTAACGCGGAACATCGGCTGCTCTGAGCAATGGCCATTTTCTGCCACTGAGTCTGGTCACGAAGGCGGCTATTTCAATCCACAGATCACCATCGGACATGCCCTTTGATAACCGGTCAAGTGCACTGCTGTCGGACAGTGCCCGCAACCAAAAGATCCGCGAGCGATTTTTAATCACCTGCCCTACCTGGCGCTGCCTGTTTTTCCAGATGCCTGAGCGCATCATGGCAGAGGTCATGCTCTCGCCGTTGTCGAGCCGGCTGAATACTGCATGCACCTTGCGCACTTCACTGGCCAGGTGCCAGCAGATTAAAACAGGTGCATCGCCTGCGGCCTTAAGGCTGTCGAGCACCTTAACTGCACGTGCCGGGTCACTCTCTAGCGCGGCATCAACCAGATCGAGTATTGTATAGCGGGAACTGTCAGTCACACTGGCAAGCACCTCATGCGGGCCGACTGACTGCCCCGAATATAAAATGGCAAGTTTTTCAATTTCCTGCCTCGCTGCCAGAAGATTGCCTTCAACGCGTTCCAGCAGCAATGCAACTGCCGCATCGTTGGCAGTGACTTTATTGGCAGTGAGACGCGTGCGAATCCATTGCTTTGTTTTAGCCGGCGGCAACGGCCATACCTGCATGGTAACGCCGACTTTATCAATCGCCTTAAACCACGCACTGTTTTGAAACCGCCCCTCAGGCTTGCCACCGGTAATCAGTAACACGGTATCCGGTGGTGCAGACTCACACCAGTTTCGCAAAGCTGCAGCACCTTCAGTGCCGGGCTTGCCGTTGGGCAAATGCAGATTGATGATCTTTTTATCGCCAAACAACGACATGGTATTTCCGGACATCGCCAGCGCCTGCCAGTCAAAGCTTCGCGCGTTGTCGACCTGGTACCGCTCGCTGCTGGAAAAACCGGCGTCGCGACAGGCAACGCGAATCTGGTCAGCCGCTTCCATCATTTGCAACGGCTCATCGCCGGTAATGAGATAAACCGGTGCCAGGCTTCGCGCCAGCGCTTTTGGCAGAGTGTCAGGGAATACGTTCACAGCCTGATTTTAACGCGTTTAATTGCCAAATACTGCGATAAGTTACTGCGATGAACTACTGCGATGAATTACTAGCGACGGGTTAGCAACGGACCGGGACTCGACATTACACCGCATAGTTTCTAAACCGGCCTGCAAGCAAGTACACTCCGTGCTCCGTACTCAGCCAGACAAAATCGTGATTTACAACCTTGCAAAGCCGCTGCTGTTTAAATTGCCGCCGGAAACTTCTCACGATCTGGCACTTCGCTGCCTGAAGATTACGCCGGCCCCACTGCTGGCGCCGGGCGCTGTGCCCGATCAACCGAAGACAGTCATGGGTATAGAGTTTCCCAACCCGGTTGGTCTTGCCGCAGGTCTCGATAAAAACGCCGATTACTTTAACCAGCTCGGTCGATTCGGTTTCGGCTTTGTCGAGGTAGGTTCCATCACCCCGAAACCGCAGCCCGGCAACCCCAAACCGCGTATGTTCCGTCTGGCTTCAGAGCGTGCAGTAATCAACCGCATGGGTTTTAACAACAAGGGGGTCGAGCACCTGGTACAGCAGGTGAAAAAGCGAACGTTCAATGGCGTGCTCGGTATTAACATCGGTAAAAACCTGACTACGCCGCTGGAAAAGGCGCATGAGGATTATCAGATTTGCATGGACCGCGTATACCCGCATGCCGACTACATCACTGTCAACATTTCTTCACCCAACACACCGGGGCTGCGCGACCTGCAGCTGGGGGAATCACTCGAAGTATTGCTGAAAACCCTGAAAGCCTCGCAGCAGCAACTGGCCGACAGGCACGGCAGCTATGTACCGGTGGCGGTTAAAATTTCACCGGACATGGCAGCAGACGATATCGACGGGTTTTGCGATGCCGCAAGGCAACACCGGATTGACGGTATCATTGCCGGTAACACCACATCGACCAGAGCCGGTGTCGAGCAATCGGCCCACGCCGGAGAGACTGGCGGCCTCAGTGGCGCACCGCTGACCATGCGGGCCCGGGAGACCATCTCGCGACTGGCGCAGCGGTTGCAGGGTGAAATCCCCATTATCGGCTGCGGCGGCATAGTCAGTGGCAAAGATGCACTTGGCCATCTGCAGGCAGGCGCTGATCTGGTACAGATTTATACCGGCCTCATTTTTCACGGCCCCGCACTGGTAAAAGAAGTGCGGCAATCAATTCAACACGGAATATCCAATGGCTGACTACGATGTATTCAACGGTGATGCAGACGGCATTTGTGCGCTGCTGCAACTGCGCCTGGCAGAACCACGTGAAGCAACACTAATCACCGGTGTAAAACGCGACATCAATCTGCTGGCAAAATTTGATGCGGCAGCCGGTGACAGACTTACCGTGCTGGATATTTCGATGGACAAAAACAATGCCGCGCTGGTGACCGCTCTGGATAACGGCGCCACGGTCCAGTACTTCGACCATCATTTTCCAGGGGATATTCCAGAGCACAGCAACCTGACTGCAACCATTGATACCGACGCCGAGGTGTGCACCGGGCTGCTGGTCAACCGCCACCTGAACAATCAGTTTCTGCCCTGGGCGGTGACTGCTGCATTCGGCGATAACCTGCATACCGCGGCTACTGCTGCGGCCAGCCCTTTGCAGCTAAACGCTGCACAACTGGCAGAGCTCGAAGAGTTAGGCACACTGTTAAACTACAACGGCTATGGTGCAACAGTAGACGATTTGTTTTTCGCACCCGATGCTCTGTTCAAAGCACTGCTGCCCTACCCCGACCCGTTCGAATTTATAAAGTCAGACAGCACATTCGCCACACTAAAAGAAGGCTATGCCGGTGATATGGCAAATGCTAAAGCGATCGGCCCTCACTTTGCCAGTGATGACTGCGCGATGTTTATATTCCCGCAGGCAAGCTGGTCGCGCAGAGTGGGTGGGGTTTACGGTAACGAACTGGCCAGAGACTACCCCGACCGTGCCCATGCGCTGTTAAGCGAAATTGAAAACAACGCTTATCAGGTGAGTGTTAGAGCACCGATTAACAGACGCGAAGGTGCCGACGAGCTGTGCAGACAATTTGCCACCGGCGGTGGCAGAAAGGCCGCGGCAGGCGTAAATCAGTTACCAGCGTCCGAAGTAGATAACTTTCTCAAGGCTTTCCAGAAACAATTTGCCACCTGAGATAGACGCTTTTAACCTTGCTGCGTCGCGATGTGTTCTGCCATATCCACCACCAGGTTAAGATCTTTTTCAAGCGTGCTGCCGGCGTCGTGCGGCAGCCTCGGGCTTTTGTAAATTAATACGTTCCCGGCTGACTCCAGAGACACCGGGTCAATGCCGTTCAATCGCTCACGAATAAACACCGTAAACAACCTGCGTACAGCGGCATGGTCCTTTGCTGCCACATGCACTTTGTTGGCAAAACTATCATCGTCCGGAAACACAACCCCTTCCTGCTGAAGTATGTAGGCCGGCGCATCAGCCACTCGGGTGGGGCGTGCGCAAAACTCCGGCAACGGTGCTGCACATTCCACGGTGGTAACGGTCCATACCAGCTGATTGCGTTTGCGTGCCACTTTATTGAACGTGAATTTTCGACGATCAGCCGATTGCGCCGCACACTGGGTAACACGATGCCCGCGATAAGTACCGGTATATAAACCCGCAGTCACCAACCCCTGCAAGAGCTCAGTCCCCTGCAGTGGCTCATCGCTAAAGGTCGACTCACCCTGATCGGTAAACCCGAGGCGCTGATAAAACTTTTTTACCACCAGTGGCACCTGGATGGCATTGGCCAGCCCGTACAGCACAATGGCGGCAAACAACGCTATCCAGAAGTACTCTGCATAAGCTTCAAACATATTGCGCTGCCGTTTGTTCTAGTTGCTGCATTATTCTCGTCAGGTGAACAGCTAAGCTCATGCAAGTAATGTCTTTACATGAACGGCTGCACTGGTACCCAGCGCATCGAGGTTATAGCCACCCTCAAGCATCGATACCAGGCGCCCTTCACAGTGGCGTTCGGCAACACCCATCAGCTCGCGGGTAATCCATGCAAAGTCGTTTTCGGTCCAGTTCAGGCCACCGAGCGGGTCATCTTTGTGCGCATCAAATCCGGCGCTGATTAAAACCATGTCGGGTTTAAACGCCTCAAGCGCAGGCAGGCATTCACTTTCCATTTTCGCTTTAAACACAGCGCCGTCGGTACCGGCGTCGAGTGGAATATTAATTTTTCGACCAGCCACATTGGGACCGAATTTTCCCGGATAAAACGGGTGCTGGAAAGACGAACAAAAGAAAATACTGTCGTGATCGCCAATCAGGTCTTCGGTGCCGTTGCCATGGTGCACATCAAAATCAATGACTGCCACACGCTCGATGCCGGGTTGTTCAAGTGCATGAAGTGCGGCAATGGCAACACTGCCAAAAAAACAAAAACCCATGGCCTGGGTTTTCTCCGCATGGTGACCGGGCGGGCGCACGCAGCAAAATGCGTTATCGAATTCATCGCCCACGACCAGATCCACCGCCTGCACGCCGGCACCTGCGGCCAGCAGTGCAGCGCGCAGTGAATACTGATTAAGGGCGGTGTCGGGGTCGAGCGGCACCAGCGACGGGTCGGAGCCGTCGGGCGCACTGCTGAAAACATGATCGACGTGCGACTGCGGATGCGCCAGCAGCAAGCGGTCGCGAGTTGCTTCAATGGCCTCGAAACGCTGCAGCATCTGAAACAGCCCCTGCGCCACCAGCTCATTCAGCACCGCGCCAATACGCGCCGGTTGCTCGGGATGTCCCGGAGTCATCTCGTGTTTTACGCAATCTTCGTGGGTAATAAACGCGGTTCGTGCCATGGTCTCGATTCGGTTGCCGTCGGTCTACACAGGCAATCTACATCAGGTGTCGATGTGAGTCAGCACTGATTGTATTGCTCCGTTACAATACCGACCCCCGAACACTCGCCAGGCACCTCTGATGTGGTTTAAAGCAGCAAGTCTATTCCAGTTCACCGAAGAGTTTACGGTGACGCAGGAAGCGCTCGAAGAGGCCCTCGCCGCAAAAGCCTACGAGCCGGTCAACCGCCGGCAGCTGCTAAGTTACGGGTGGGTGCCGCCAATGGGCGATGACAGCGAACAACTGGTGCACTCTGCCAGTGGCTTTATGCTGCTGAAAGTGCGCCGCGAAGAGCGCATTCTGCCGGCAAGCGTCATCGCCGATCACATGGCCGAACGTATCGAAAAACTCGAACACACGCTGGAGCGGAAAATTCGCGGCAAAGAAAAGCTCGACATCCGCGACAACGTGGTCATGGAGCTGACACCGCAGGCTTTCACCAAGTCCACCTATGAGCAGGTTCTGATTATGCCGCAGCAGGGCCTGCTGGTGATTGATAACGCCAGCGCCAAGAAAATTGATCAGTGCACCGCGCTGTTGCGCGATTCTCTGGGGTCGCTACCAATCGCACCGGTACAAACAGAAATCGGCCAGGCCGGGCTTTATACACGCTGGCTCAAAGGCACCCGCAACCTGCCCAAAGACCTCGAAATGGGGGACGAGTGTGTGCTGCAGGATGAAGACAATGTCTCGGGCACGGTGCGCTGCAACAAACAGGACCTTACAAGCGACGAAATTCGTGCACTCTCTACCACTGGCAAGCACGTGCAGAAAATCGGCTTAACGCTCAACGAAACCATCAACTTCGTACTGGACGATGAATTTGTGTTTAGCAAAATCAAGTTTGTCGACACCCACCCCGAAGACGGCGCCGACATGGCCGATCTCGACAGCCGTGCCGTGTTCGACAGCAACTTCTCTTTAATGGCGCTGGAATTCTCCACCCTGTTCCCGCGCATGATTGAAATTTTCGGCGGCTACAAGGAGTCGACTGATCCGTGAGTGGCAGAAAACAGCTGCTTATCGTTGCCAACACGCCGTCCGAAAATACTCTGGCACTGGCGCGGGCAGCGCTGCGCGGTGCACAGCATGAAGACATCGAATCAGTCGATGCTCAGCTACTGACACCGTTCGAAGCAGGCGTTGAAGAGGTGCTTGCGGCAGACGGCATTCTGCTCGGGACCACAGAAAATTTTGGCTACATGAGCGGCGCACTCAAAGACTTCTTTGATCGCGTTTACTACCCGGTACTTGAGCAAAAGCAGGGCACTCCCTACGCACTTTATGTGCGCGCCGGGCTCGACGGCACCGGCACTATAAGCGCGGTTGAACGCATTGTTACCGGACTGCGCTGGAAAGCGCTTCGTGAACCCCTGTTGTGTCACGGCAGTTATCGCGATGAGTTTACCGGGCAAATTGAAGAACTCGGCATGCTGATGGCAGCCAGCCTCGATGCGGGTATCGCCTGAACCCTGAGTCGGGTGACGGCCGATGCCTAAGCCCGTTATACAACCGGCAGCGGGTTGTGGTGTAACATGGTGTTCCGCTGATATAAACACCGAACCATGAGACTGATACCCGCTTTCGCTTCTGTTGTGCTGCTACCCGCACTGTTACTCACCGGCTGCGCCACCGGCGTTGATGAACCAACCGCACCTGAACCTTCACCTGCCAGACTGCAAATACCGGAACTGCCGAAGCTTCCGGGGCAAGAGCCTGCGCCGAATCCGACAGTTGACCCGACGGTTACTAATAATCAGCGCCTGCAAATCCCTACACTGCCGGCTCCCGATGCAACGGCGACCTCACCGGCACCTGAATTAGCTGAAGTCACTCAGCAGCCAATCACCACAGACACGCTGGCAGCACCAACTGCGAACAACAATCCCGCTCCGTCACCCGTACCGGCCGCTACTCCGGAAGACAACACTGTGGCCGCGATTCCAGACGCACAAGAGCCTGCAGTGCCGCAACCTGCAACTAAACCACATCATCGTACCGACGATATCGGCGTTGTGACGTGGCGTGCCGAACGCGGCCATATTCCATCACAATTGCTGTTGGGGAAAGCTTACGCCACTGGTGACGGCGTCACCCGTGATCTCGATCAGGCGCGCCTGTGGCTTGAACTTGCATCGATGCAGGGCGACCGCACCGCACAGTATGAACTGGGCAATATGTATTATCAGGGTGTAGGTGTCAGACAGGATTATCTGAACGCACGTGAATGGTGGCTTGAATCAGCCATCAGCGGCAATGATGAAGCACAGCAAAAGCTCGGCTACATGTACAGCGAAGGTATCGGTGTGGAACGCGACTTCAACAAAGCGAAAAGCTGGTACACCAAGGCGGCCAATCTTGGCAATGCAGAGGCACAGACGCTACTCGGTTCACTTTATCATGAAGGCAATCGTATTAAGCCCGACTATACCGAAGCGGTAAAGTGGTATCAGCTGGCAGCAGAACAGGGCCACCCGCATGCACAGTATACGCTTGGCATATTGCATCACGACGGCCTTGGTACAGAACAGGATTACGTTAAGTGTGCGGCATGGGTTGAAGTGGCACTGGCTAACAACTATCCCGACGACCTCGACGCCGCTCGCCTGTGCAGAAGTAAACTCGATGAGCAATCGGGTGCTGCAGCAGACGCGCTGGCAACGCTTTGGAAAACGCGCTATTTGCCGCAGGAAACAACGTCACAATAAATCGCTGCAGCATGTCACAGGCTAGCTGCCATGGCATTAACGGTTTAGTCGCCGTTATGCGACAGCATACGTGAGTAAACACCGGGCTCGCTGCCCGGTATTTCTATTGCACCACACACTTTTTGATAAAACTCTGTGCTGCTGACCCAACCAATCACTGCATACGCATATCCTTCCGACTTCATCGCCTCAAAGCAGTGATTGAGTAACAACGTTGCAATACCGCGATTGCGATAGGCTGCATCGACACCCAGCGGCCCGACCATTCCTTTCGCAGTCGCATCGTAGCAGGCAAAGCCGATTGGTCGCCCCTGCTCAACAGCGATAAAACAACTGACCGGTTGCCGCTTCAGTGTGACTGCACACTCATCGACCCAGCCTTTGCTCTCAGCACTAAAGTGATCACGAACAAACGCAGTTATTACCGCAGTGTCAACGGCAAGTGCGCGTTTAATCAGCACCCCTTCAGCTGCAGACGGGTGGTGCTGATTCGCGTTACTTTGTGCATATAGATTGACCAGCATATCTGCCATTCACTGTTGCCCCGCTGTAGATTGATGACAAACCGCTTCAACATTGTGTCCGTCGTGGTCAATAACAAACGCCGCATAGTAATCATTGTGATAGCGATTACGTAAACCCGGTGCACCGTTGCAGGTGGCACCGGCGGCAATGGCAGCGGCATAAAATTGCCTAACGCATTCTCTCGATGCTGCAGTAAAGGCGACATGCATTGGCCGTTGTACAGTAGCATCAACACCAAACCAGAATACCGCCTGCTGATTGGCCCCAAACCCTACCCAGCCGTTGTCTTCACCAACCTTACTCATGCCAAGCGGCTCAAGTGCGCTGCTATAGAAGTGCAGACTGGTCTCGAGGTCACTGACAGAAATACCGATGTGATCGATCATGTTTACTCCAAAATGCCCGCATTCATCGCAAGCGTATGTGATAAACCGGATTCTTTAAGTCCGGCCCAACCAAAAACCAACTGCGCCTTCGTTAGTCGGGGTGTAGTGTGCTATATCTTACCAACCCGAACAGCAGATTTTTCTGCCTAGCCAAATAAAACGGAACTGTTCATGAAAAATCAGGAGTTCGGAGAAGACCCGACATTCTTGTCCATTGCGTTCAGCGCACCAGTCAGACGGACAGCCACTAAAGTTGCGCTGGTGGTAGGCACGGTACTGTGCATTATTAATCACGTACCCGATCTTATGATTGACAACTTTACGCTGACCAATCTGATGCAAATAGCCCTCACTTACTCAGTACCGTACTGCGTCTCGACCTACTCGTCAGTAAAAATGATCCGGCGCTTCATACACGAACACTGAATTATTCGTTTACTTTACTTGTATTGTGCGGATTAAATCTCGAATTACCGATGTTTAACGCGAAAAATTTCGCCGGGCTTAAAGAAATTTTCCGGCAGGCCGAAGACTTTCCATCGTTCGATCAGTTGTTTTCACAAGCACACACAGGGCGCGAACATGGAGAACAAGCGGGTTCAGGGTTCAGGCGGATACGCCAGAAAGCTTCTACTGACACTATTAACCTCAGCGTTAGTGGCATGTGGAGGCGGGGGCTCGGATAGCCCGGCCACCGGTGCCGCTAACCCGGGTACCGGCAACACCGACCCGGGCACTCCGACAATTGTCTACAACGACGCTTCCCTCAGTCCGAAAGCTGAGTTTTCGGAGGCCGACATTCGGCATTTTCTTTCCCGAACTCACTTTGGAATTCAACCGGGCACACCTGCGCTGGTTCAGTCGAAAGGACTATCTGTCTACATCGACGAAATGATGGCCTTTGCGCCAACCGGCAGCCAGCCATTTGAAGCCGACGCCGCCGCGCTGTTACAAAATGACGATGATCCAGCCGGCCTTGAAGGCAAGTTTCCGGGCGTATCAGACGTGGTGGACTGGAACATTCACCTGTTAATGAACAACCCGAATGCATTTCAGGAAGTGATGGGTATGTTCTGGCAGGATCACTTCGGTGTGGACTTCGAAACCTTTCGCGGTGAAGAAGACCACCTGATGATTGATTTCATTAACCTGCTGCGCGAAAGAGGGGTTGGTAACTTTCGCGATTTGCTTGTCGACATTTCACGCCACGGTGCAATGCTGATCTTTCTCGACGGTGCAGATAACAGCAAGTTCGCACCGAACGAAAACTACGCCAGAGAGTTCTGGGAGCTATACACACTGGGTGTTGACAACGGCTACAGCGAAGATGATGTGATTGAAGCATCACGGGCTTTCACCGGCTGGCGTCGTCAATACAACCCGGGCACCGGACTGACACAAGTAATATTCGACCCGGAAAGCAAAGCCGTTGGCAGCAAGCAACCGCTCGGTAACAGCGTTAGCCATAACCTCAGTACCGACGATTACGCTGTGATGGTCGACCTGACCATGCAACATGCAGACGATACCGGACACGATCGCGTTTCGCTTTTTCTAAGTCGTAAATTGCTTAGACATTTTCACAGTGAAAACCCTTCTGATGCACTGGTCAGTGCTTTCGCCACCGAACTGCGACAGAACAACCTGAATATTGGACCGGCACTTAAAACACTGTTTCTTTCAGAGTCTTTTTACTCTGCGGCTGCCACCGAGGGGTTGATTCGCGACTTCTACGAACAGGTAGTCGGGCTGGTACGCACCACCGGACTCAAAGAAAGCAACTGGCAATACCGACGGTATCTGACAGAGATGGAAAGTCTGCCATCCAGACCACCCAGTGTTGAAGGCTGGCCGGAAGGCGATGACAAAATCAACAGTCATGCAACCGGCGTGGCAATGCCTAACTTCGTGAACGAACTGATCACCAACCGTGGCAACCAGGAAGACGAAGGCTACGATATCGGTGCCGCTATGCAACCTGCAGGCGCGACCACGGCTGCAGAAGTGGTAGACCATGTTGCCATGCTGCTTGGTGTCACCCTCGACAGCACAGAGCGACAGGATTTAATTGACTATATGAATGTCGAGATCAGCAGCGACGGCACCGAAACCCCGGTTAACTATACGCCGCAAAACACCAATCACCAGAGCCGGAAGCTACGCAATTTGTTGTGGATACTTTGCCAGCATCCAAGCTTTCACCTTAAATAAACCGGAGCTCTGCCATGACTGATCAATTCAACATCTCACGACGTCACTTGCTGCAACTGAGTGTGGCAGGTGCCGGACTCGCCGCCCTTGGCCCACTGGCAAACATTGCCCGTGCTGCCGATAATCGAAAGTTTGTTGTACTTATAAATCTAGATGGTGGCAACGATTCATTAAACACGGTAGTGCCACTTAATATTGGCGCCTACCACGATCGCCGACCTTCACTGTCGATAGAAACACCGCTTGAGCTCACCAGCGGCAGTGCGGCGACTTCAGAATACGGTTTGCATCCTAACCTTACCGGCTTACAGACGCTACACGGGGAAGGACAACTGGCCATGGTACAGAAGGTTGGCTACCCCAATGCAAATCGCAGCCACTTCACCAGTAAAGACGTCTTTCATACCGGTGACACCAGCGGGCTTAATGCAAACGATAAAACCGGCTGGGTCGCACGCTATGCGCAACTGTATAACCCGCACAGCCTCGGTTGTATATCCGTTGGTTACAACGCCAAAGCTTTACAGGGGCCCGGTGTCAATTTACTGCAGATGAGCAAGTTATCGGCATTTGCCTACAACAACGATGGCCGCTACGCCGGTGAAAGTGACCGGCGACTGCAGCTGGCCCGTTCAATTCTCGAACGTCACGCCGGCAGTGGTAATGCCCTTGCGGTTAAACATGCCATTCAGGCCGGGCATCAAAACATAGAACAGATACAGCAAATCGTTGCCGACTATGTCCCCAACGTCGAATATTCCGGCAGCCGTCTGGGACAGTCACTGGAAGGCATATCGCAGCTGGTTCAGGGTGGCGGTCTTGGTACAGATATCTACTACACCGGCATGGGTGGCTTTGATACACACAGCGGCCAGGGAGTCACCGGTGGCAGACATCCAAATCTGATGGCCGATCTAAACAGTGGTATCGAAACATTCGCCAACGATATGAAAGCCATAGGCAAATGGCAGGACTGCGTGATGGTGGTGTTTTCCGAATTTGGCCGGCGTAACTTTGAAAACGGATCCGGCGGTACCGATCACGGTGAAGGACAAACCATGTTAATCACCGGTGGCGGCGTGCAGGGCGGCACATACGGCAGCGATCTTGTGTCATCCGATATCAGAGATCAAAGCAACCTGCCAATGGAAGTCGACTTCCGCCAGGTATTCAGTGAAATTATCAGCAACCATTTAGGGCACGATGCAGCACCGGTATTCCCCGATACCAATCAAATCAATGCTGCGGCACTTGGCATTGTTTAAACGCGCTGAAACACAGCAGCCATGGAACTGACTCGCCGTACACTGCTGTTATACCCGATACTCGGCCTGATGCTCTCTGTTGCGGGGTGCGAAGACAACACCCCGCAACAGTCACAAACAAAGATTATTGCCGGTCCGGTTTCACTGCGAACACAAACCGCTGTAGACAACCTGGCATTGCTGACAGACTCCACTCAGCAACTGGCTGATTCACCTTCCACTGTTCTTACAGTCACCCCTTCTCTGCCTGCCGGTCTGACATTCGACTCATCTACCGGTCGAATTTCAGGTTCACCGGAATATCAGTTGGACGCAAAGGCATTTACACTTACTGTTCCCAGCCCTGAAAACACGCAAAGCTTCCAGGTATCCATTGCAGTGGATGACAGGCTACCGGACCGGATAGTCAGTCTTGCAGCAGGATACAATGCCGATGTGCTGCACACTGATGCGAACATGCCGGTACGTATGGCACAGGCACCGGATGGCAGATTGTTCTATGCAGAACTGCAGACCGGCGCTATCCGGATAATCAATCCATCACAAGGGTTACTGCCGCAACCATTCGCAAACGTTACTATTGTCAGCGGTGCCGAGAAAGGCACACTGGGGCTGGCACTCGACCCCGACTTTCAAAACAACGGCTATGTTTACGTTCATGCGACGGTGCCGGAAAACAACGGCAACCCGGAGCACGCAGAAATTATCCGCTACACCGATGTTGCCAACACTGGCGTAAACCCCGTCACTATTATCGATCAGCTACCTATTGCCGATCTGCACAACGGAGGCGATCTGGTATTTGACTTCGACGGCAACCTGCTGATTGGTCGCGGCGACATTACCGACCCGGCCACTGCGCAGCAACAGGGCAACCTATCGGGCAAAGTGCTGCGCTATACCGCAGAGGGCGGAATACCCGCCGACAATCCATTTCCAGGTGACCCGGAATGGAGCAGAGGACTGAGAAATACATTTGCATTAGCCATTCACCCGCAAACCGGTGATTTGTTCGGAGCCGATGCCGGTCCCACCAGTGACGACAAACTCAATTTTCTTAAACCCAGAAAGAATTTTTTGTGGGGTATGGAAGAAGAACCACAGGGCAGCTCAGTTGGATACTCTGTGCGCATCTGGCACGAGGTCATCACCCCCACTGCGCTATTGTTCCATACCGGCTCAGGCGGGTTTGAGCGCTTTTCCAATCAGCTATTTGTCAGTAGCTACAACGCCGCAGACATACGCGTGATACACCTTGCCGGTGAAGCCTACACCGACTTTATCAGAGAAGAAGCATTTGCACAGTTTGACGACGAAGACTTTGCCAGCAAACCACTGCACATGATTGAAAGTGCCAACGGTGATATTTTCGTGTCTACCTTTGACACGATTTACCGTATTTATAAAAACTAAGTCGCAGCAACACGCTGCTCCGGTGACTTCCATTTACCCCGAGGGCGCAGCGACCATCCGCAGAGTAAATTAGCTACCGGCAACGGTTACCGTGTTAATACTGGACAACGCATAAAAATCCGCACAAAGTAGACGCTCGCAAACAAAGGCAACCAGCGTTGGCCCGGAAACACTCGATAACCGTCGCAGCACTCTCGTTGCAACAGTGTGGAATCAACAGCAATATGGATATGCAGTGAATATCCAGCCCCTGACGCCAGCCATTGGCGCCGATGTTTACGATCTTGATCTTGGCACCGGCATTAGCGACGCAAACAAAGAAGCACTGCAGCAGGCTTTCTTTGCGCACCATGTTCTGCTGATCAGAAACCAATCATTAAGTTCAGACCACCTGCTGCGCTTCGCCCGCTGCTTTGGCCATGTAGGTGCGTATCCGTTTGCCAAACCCCTGCCCGGTTACCCGGAAATTATCGCCATCATCAAGGAACCCGAACAAACATCTGTGTTCGGTGGTATCTGGCATACAGACAGCACCTATCTGCCCAAGCCGTCGATGGCATCGGTACTGTACGCGGTAGAGGTCCCCGCTGTCGGTGGCGATACGTTGTTTTCCAACCAGCACGCCGCTTTTGAATCACTCGATACATCAACGAAGAAAAAGCTCCGCAAGCTCACCGCCGAACACAGTTCTGCAAAGAATCAACAGAAGCTGCGTACCGGACACCTGGCTACTGGCAGCATGCAGCAAAAGGCACAAACAGTTTTCACGGCAACTCATCCAGTGGTCAGAACTCATCCGGTAACGGGTAGAGAATCGCTTTATTTAAGTCCTGCACATACCACTCACATTAACGGGTTACCGCAACAGGAGAGTGATGCCCTGCTGGAAACACTGTTTGCGCATGCACTACGTGACGATTTCAAATGCCGGGTGCGGTGGCAGCCAGGCACTGTTGCAATATGGGACAACCGTTGCACTCTGCACTATCCGGTCAATGACTACCACGGTCACCGCAGAGAGATGCATCGAATTACTATTGACGGTGACAAGCCCTTTTAACCAAACCCGCACTACTAATGTCCCACATCTTGAGATATACCAGTCTTAACTGCGGGTACGTCTCTCAGTAAGATAAAACAAAAGGCCCTGCCTTCCATGGAAAGCAGGGCCTATTTAACCATCCGTGAATCAACTTAACCTTTGGTTATCCGGCAACCCTAGTTATCGAGCACCTCCATTTTTAAACCACGGAATTTCGCCATTTGTTCGGCTGACATTCCTTTAAAACCGTCACGCATGCGCTGCTGCTTGGTGACGTTAACTGTTGGCAACGGTTTTGAAGCTGCCCGCAGTCTCTGTTGTTCTGCGCGAATTTTCTTCAACTTTGCTTTATCGATCCCTGTCAATTTCAGCTTCAGACTTTCATTTTTAAGTCGCTGAAGTCGCGCTTTTTGAGCGGAGCGCATTTTAGCAAGTTCAATACGAGCTTTTTTGACCTCGGCTTTACTCCCACTAGCCTTGAGAGCTTCGACTCTGGATGCCTGCTCGGCAATGGCTGCATTGGCTGCTTTGTATTTGTCAATTGCTGCCTGCAGTTCAGGCTTATCCTTAACCAAAGAAGACTTACGCGCAGCTGCAATAAACAACGGTGATGGCCCCATTGCAATTTCAGTTACGTAGCTACCCTGCAGAGGCTGAAGGTCGTTTTCGATTTGCAGTGAAACCACGCCACCACTACCACCGTCAGCCGAAAGAAGGTCACTGGTAAAGTGCGATGACAACATACCGCCGATGTAGCCCTGCAGTCCGGTGTTGCCACTTTCTGTCAGCGACCAGTCCAGCTCCTTGTTAATGTTAAACAGTGCCAGCGCCCGGATAGCAGGGAAATCATTTTCAATGCTCGACATCATGTTTGCAGTCCACACATCCTTGTCTTCACCTGCATCACTGTTGTCGCCGTTCTGGCCCCAAGAAGGGTCAGGAATATCATGCGGTTCTGCACTGCCGGTTTCAGCTATAAGAATCGGCTTTTCAGGGTAGTTGGTAACCAGCGTCGAATAGGCTGATGCAAATACATCATTAAAGCTGTCCCAGCTCGACCACGAAAAATTGCTGCCCCAGTTGTACCCATCGATAGAAGTCCAGTCGACATAGCTGTCACCGGGGTAGTATTGCGTCATATCATTTACTGAGTCGACATTGACATTGTTAGCGCTCCACACCCATTCGATGTGCTCGTTAACACCAGCCGCTTCAAATCGATCATGAATGTGCTGCCATGCTGCCACGTACCATGACGGCGAGTTGCCATACGGATACCAGGTACCATTAAATTCATGACCGAAGCGAATCATCACAGACGGTCTGTTCTCGATAGGATAACTATTGACCCAGGCAACCAGCTTGGTACCCCACAGATCAATATAACTATCCCAGCTACCGAGTGCGATTTCAGGCAGCAGATTGTCGTTGCTTCGCGACAAGTCCACCGGCATCCAGCTAATCAGCGGAACCATACCTTCGTTAACAATCTTGCTTGACTGCCAGTACAGGTGGTCCCAATTGGCAGAGAATGACGAAAACACGTTAATGAATGCCATGGACTTTGGCAGGTTGGCATTCAGGTCGGCAATAGCCTGCTGGTTCCATGCATTACCGGGTACAAAAGCGCCGGTCATTACTTCGGCCGACGTCTGGGTAGATAGGGAAAGCGCAGCCGCCATGGCAGCTGCAAGTATTTTTGTGCGCATTAATCTTCCTTGGTTACAGGCAGTTTCAGAACACGATGTTTGCTTGTTTTTATCAACAGCAATCTCGCGCCAACTTGACAGACACAAGTTTTCACACTTGCTACGGACGCCGCGTTAACGTCCGCGTGAGTACGGACTTCAGGAAGTAGTTAGCGAATTGTGAACCAGCTCACAAAAAAACACGATATTGGGCTATAAGCCAGTGAACCAACGCTCAAAAGTCGGTCGATTTGTGCAGTCGATCAACCAACAACAGCCGCACATATTCAGCTGATTGGTACGAACTTGCGCATCAGCGGACGTTTGTCGATGTCGTCCGGCTCTGTGCCTTTGGGGTAAACCGCCCTGTACGGATCGAGCTCTGCACACTGCTGTTGATCGCAGTGACTGCAAAACAGCGGGTGTACCGCAACGGCATCTTCGTCGCGAAACATCAGGCGTTCGGGCATGGTGTACTCGAATGCAGCACTGGCATAGCTGCCCGCCTCGGGCTCGGTTTGCAAAGATGCCCGACCAATAATACCAACCTCGGTTAAAAAGCGGATAAACCGGTCTGCCTCAACAACCACCTCCGGAAACGAAGAATATTTGCTAAGCACTTTTTTCGCACCGTACTCGGCCCAGCGC
>CAYZVB010000039.1:14089-22257 GCA_964481315.1 uncultured Granulosicoccaceae bacterium | reverse complement strand
GCAGCATCAGAATCTGGAACGGCACAAAGTTACCGGCAACAAACAAAAAGAACAGCGGCAGCGCCCACTTGAAGTTATAAATTGCCAGCGCATAGCCGGTAAGGCAGGCCAGCGCCACCGATATAATCATGGTTGGCACGGCAATCAACAGCGTATTGATCAGATAGCGTAAAGCGTCGGTTTTGGCGAACACCTCACCGTAGTTCTGTATCAGCTGAAAAGAACTTGGAATGCCAAAAACATTGCCTATCGCAATATCGGAGGCCGGCCGGATAGACGTCATGAATATGGCAAGCAGCGGCAACAACCATAAAAGCAGAACAATTGGCACCGCGATCTTGTAACCCAGTTGCCAGCCGCCGGAGTAATTACTGATCGGTTTTGGAAACATTACCGCCCCTCCTTCTCATCCATGTACATGCGCCATAGAAAGTAACTGATGTACACCAGCATGATCAGGAACAATACTGTTGCAATGGCAGAGCCGTAGCCGTAGCGCCCTACCCCTTCACCCACTGCCTGATCATACATGTAGTAAGCAAGCACATTGGTTGAACCAAAAGGACCGCCCTGCGTCATGGTGGCGATCATATCGAAAGACCGCAGCGCACCAATCACCGTGACCACCACTGCAATAAAAGTGGCCGGTTTAAGTTGCGGCAACACCACATGCCAGAGCATCTTCCAGCCCTTGGCACCATCAAGCTGGCCGGCTTCTATCTGATCGGATGAAACGTTGTTCAAACCGGTGAGATAAAGAATCATGCAATAGGCAATTTGTGGCCATAAGCCCGCGGCAATAATCCCGTAGGTCGCCATGTTTTCATCACCCAGAATCGACGGCGGGTCAACCGAGCATACGCGGGTCATGTTACCGACAATGTTCTCCTTCATTTCACAGAAGAACCAGCTCCAGACCTCACTTAATAACCCGAATTCGGGATTGTAGGCCCAGGTAAAGATCAAACCCACCACTACCTGTGAAATCACAAACGGAAAGAAAAACAGCGATTTGTAAACTCGAATACCGGTCACGGTCTGGTTAAGGAATAGCGCCAGAAACAACCCGATAGGCACCGCAAGCATAAACAGAATAAGCCACAGCAGATTGTTTTTTAGTGACGTATAAAAATTCGGATCGTCGAGCAGCACCTTGTAGTTGTGAAACCCGACCCATTCACCAGTCCAGACACCGTTAATGTCATACAGCCCGTCCCATCGCGTAAACGAGTAAGAGATAGACTGAAAGATAGGCACAATGACATAGAGCATGAAAAAGCCCAGCCCAAGCGCCAGAAACAACCATGGCGCCAACGCCACTTTGTTTCTTTTGTAGTAAGAAGTACCGGTAATTAAAAAGAAAGCCGCTGCGAGTGCCGCGACCAGAAAAACCATACGAATGAAGAAAGTCGGGACCCGTGCCTCAATCTGGCGCTGGTAGCCGAACATCTCCTGAACCATTGAGGTGCTGACAACAAACAACAACACAAACATACAAACGGCAAGTACAACGGCAGATATACCCACCTGTGTTGAAGAAGTATCAAAACGATTTGACGAATTGACCGCGGTTGTTGTCATTGAGCTCTCCAGTGCCGATCTGTGTGAAAGGTTTCACGAACCGGCCTCACCTACAACCTGATTGGAACAGCGCCGGCTGCCTGTACAGACAGCCGGCGGAGTTTACTGCGTTACTTGTAGACTTCTTCCTGGACTTTATCCAGACCTTCAAGCACTTCGTCGAGTGTAGACGGATCTAACATGAATTTCTGAAACCCTTCCATACCCGCTTTAGCCATTGCAGCCGGCGCGTCACGATCGTAGAACTGTGCCAGACCGGCAGCAGTAGACAGTGTTTCCATGCCTTCTACGATGAACTTGTCGTCGGTGTTGATTTCTGCATCAGCGTTTGGTGGCAACTGACCAATGGCCTTGTTCCACTCGCCCTGTACTTCAGGAGTAGCGACGAAAGCAAGGAATTTCTTGGCGTTGTCTACGTTCTTCGCTTTAGCAGGAATGAAGAACGCATCGGCCGGGGCTTCTTCAGCGCGTGGCAGACCTTCAGTGATTTCAGGGAACTGGAAGAAATCGATTTGCTCGTCTGTGAGACCGGCATCTTTATACTGACCAACAGAGAAGTTACCCATGACGTACATGGCTGCATCACCTTTTGCGAAAGGCGAAATAGCATCCTGCCATGACATAGTGGCGTGCGTGCTGACGAAAGAACAACGGTCAAGCATTTCTTCCCACTTGGCAAACGTTGCACGAATGCGATCGTCGGTATACTTGATTTTACCGGCAGTCAGATCATTGTGTACGTCATAACCGTTAGTACGCAGATTGAGGTAATCGAATACACCGGCTGCGGTCCACAGGAACTTGGTACCAATAGTAAATGGTGTAACACCGGCTTCTTTCAGTGCATCACAGTTACCGAGCAGTTCTTCCCACGTCGCAGGCTCGCTTAAACCAAGCTTGTCGTAGATGTCTTTGCGGTAGTAAACGCCCCACTGGTAGTAAGAGTAAGGAACGCCCCACTGCTTGCCGTCACGTGACATAGTCGGCTTGATGGCGTTGAATTTCTCTGAAAGGTTAGGGTCTGAAGCCCACAGATCGGAAATATCCATAAACAGACCGGCATCGACAAAAGGCCCCATGCGGTTACCCGGGTACCAGGTAATGACGTCTGGCGCATCGTTTTGCAGTGCGTTGCGAATAGTGCTTTTGTGCGCTTCACGATCGCCGTTGTTGGCAACAACGTTAATGTCCGGGTTAGCTGCCTTGAAGGCTTCTACCGCAGCTTCATATGCTGCTTTTTTATACGGGTTCAGATCGTCAAAAGTGATCACCAGATCACTAGCCATCGCCGCACCGGACAACAGCCCGCCTACAGCAGCACCGAGTGCTAACTTGGTAAAACTAAAACTCATAGCGTTCATCCTCCATTGGATGTGTGTAAAAAAACAGGCGCAACAAAACTCGCCCTAAAAAATCAAACCGGCAAACCGCGCCGGCAGCATGAAAATACGTGCAGAACGTGCCTGCTGGATTCATCCACATGATATCAGTGGTTGTGTATGGCCTGCCTCATCGCATTGACGCAGTTGCGACGCTGCAGCCTCCGGCGGAACCGGATTAATAATGTTGCCACTACCCGATTCAAAACCGGCCAGGTACTTGAGTTTGTCC
Organism: uncultured Granulosicoccaceae bacterium; assembly: GCA_964481315.1. Lineage (GTDB taxonomy): Bacteria > Pseudomonadota > Gammaproteobacteria > Granulosicoccales > Granulosicoccaceae. Next base: position 19,065 of record CAYZVB010000039.1, on the reverse strand, counting down.
GGATCACGCAACGGTGGCTGCATGGCGATGTGAAAACAACAGTCGGCATTGCCTTTGTGATCATCGCACGGCGCATTGTGCAGCAGCGTTACATTCGGACTTGATCGCTGGAACAATACATCATAACGGCGTGCCTGACGCTGATACACCAGTGCAAGGTCTGTCAGCTCTGTATCAGTAAGTTGCTTAAGGCTCGGCACATGTCTGGTTGGAACAATCCACGTCTCAAACGCAAATCTGGCCGCAAACGGCACAATGGTAACAAAGCTTTCGGTGCGTTCAACAATAAGGTCTGATTCGTATTCGGGGCGCACTATCAGGGATTGCAGCAACGGCTGACCATGCTTCTGACGGTATCGGTGCTGTGAGTCACGCATGCGTTGTGCAGTCTCGGTAACAAACCCGGTTGCATAGATTTGTCCGTGTGGGTGCAGGTTCGAGACGCCGGTTTCGGTGCCTTTATTTTCGAAGATCAGCACATTACTGATATCGGGACGTTTACTCAATTCGATGTATTCCTGCTGCCACAGCCGTGCAACAGCAGTCATTTCATCAGATGTGAGATCCGCAAGCGTGGCATTGTGTCGCTGTGACCAGCACAACACCCGGCAAACGCCGTTAGACGCAGCCTTGCGATGCAACGCATCGTCATTGTCACCATCATGGTTGAGCACATCAGTGCCCGCAAGCGATGCAAAATCGTTATCAAAGGCGAGCGGCGCTGTGTAATTTGGATTCACCTCACCACTGGCACGGGTCACCCCAGGGCACAAATAGCAATCCGGGTCGTGCAGCGGTTGTGATGAGGCAGCCTTCGAGACGGTAGCGCCGGACCACGGTCGGCCGGAAGATGCCGCAGATATGACCACCCACTGCTCAAGCAACGGCTGCCAGCGACGCTCCTGTACACTCAAGAGCGCACCTCACGAACGCCATCTGAAGGTGAAATCTGATAGCCGTTAGCTGTTAAACCGGTGCGGTCTTTATAGTGACGCTCGACGTTGCTGAGGAGATTTTGTACAGCATTACTGTGCACCAGGTTCACGGTACAACCGCCAAACCCGGCACCGGTAAGCCGCGCACCCAACACGCCTTCGGTGTCTCTGGCAATATCTACCAGGGTATCGAGCGGCTTACTGGAAACGTCGTAGTCATCGCGCAGTGACTCATGGCTTTCGTACATTAAACGACCGAACGACTGCAGATCGTTTTCTCGCAACGCAGCCACCGCACGCTTGACTCTGTCGTGCTCGGTAACCACATGTCTGGCGCGCTGAAAAGCGATTGGCGACTCGGCAAGCACCAGGCGGTTGTCTGCAAGCTGTGCCGGCGTTAGCTGTGCCAGAGAAGTAATATTAGTTAACCGCGTCAGTTTTTCTCTTGCCAGACGGGTTTCGGTCACACGTTCGTTGTACTTCGATTCGCTAAGCTCGCGACGCTGGTTGCTGTTGATCAACACAATTGCATAGTCATTCAGCAGCAGCGGCACCTGCTCGCAGGCAAGACTGTCGCAGTCGAGCATCATGGCATGGTTGCTCTGCCCCATGGTCACCGCATACTGATCCATAATGCCGCACTGCACACCAACAAAGTCATTTTCGGCGCTGCGCGCCATTCGAACCAGGGTGATGTCGTCAAGGCCGCAGCCAAACAGTTCGTTAATAGCAAACGCCGTCACTACCGATACAGAAGCAGAAGAAGACAAACCTGCACCATTCGGTACGTTGCCGGAAAACAGACATTCGAACCCGCCAATATCAAAGCCGGCTTTTTCAAACTGCTGAATGACACCCAGCGGGTAGTTGATCCAATGATCACCGTACTTTTGGTTAGTCTGATCTTTCGACAACACCGCAACCAGATCAAAGTTGGTAGAGGCAAGCTGAATCGCTTTTTTTAGTGTGGGACGAATCAGTAACGTGGTGCCGAAGTTGATGGCACACGGAAACACCAGCCCGCCGTTGTAGTCGGTGTGATCGCCAATCAGATTGACACGACCGGGCGCATAGAACACAAGCGCCGGCGTACCGGAGTCGCCGTATCTGTCAGCAAATTGTCTGGAAAGCTCTGAGGTATCCAAATCCACACTCTGACGAAGAGTTTACCGGGCCCGCCGTACCGAAAGCCGGGCCGATTCGCACTACACCACACCCGGACCAGACACCAGTGCAGTAAAAGAAACCGCAGGATATCGAACAACCGGGCGCAGGCTTGCTGTATTGATGTTGACGCTACCGGACCTGAGACCGGTACACTTAAACAATAGTTTTGGACCAGCGTTCTTGTTGTGTTGTGCTGCAACAAAAATAGTGGAACAATGTTCCAAAATTATAAGAGCCGGCGGAGGAAACTGTCAATGCGAATTAACTCCGCACCTGACGTGCTTTGGATAAAACGATGACGAGTCTGCAAAACAAATCCAGCCACACGGGGGCTGAAGAATCAGGGAACAACCGAAGCGCCGCTAAAAAAGCGTCTACCGGTGGTCTTGCCCGCACCATGATGCTGCTGGACGAAATATCGCAGCACGGCCCGCTGCGCTTTGCGCAAATTCAGGAGCGACTGCAACTGCCCAAGGCAACGCTGCATCGGGCGCTCAATGAGCTTCAAACAGAACGACTGGTACAGTTTGACGAGCACAGTCATACCTACCATGCCGGATTCCGGATTCTCGAAATTGCCAACCATGTGTGGTCGCGCTCTGACCTGCGGGTACTGGCGCGTGATCAGCTCGAACATCTTTGTGAGCTCAGTAACGAGACCGTACAGCTGTCTGTGCATTCAGATACCCATGCGGTGTACCTCGACTCGGTCGAAAGCGATAACAACATCCGTATGTCTATGGGCGTAGGCACCAGCATTCCATTGTATTGCACCGGCGCCGGTAAAGCACTGCTGGCACTTTGCCCTGCCATGCAGCAGCGCGATATTATCGACAGAATATCCTTCAAGGCATTTACTCCAAACACCATCACAGACAAAAACCGCCTGTTAACAGAGCTCAATAAAATCGGACAGGTCGGCTATGCCGAAGACAGGGAAGAACACTTTGCAGGTATCCGCTGCATTGCTGCACCGGTAGTTACCTGCGACGGGCAGACGGTTGCAGCCATTAGTATTAGCGGACCAACCTTCAGAATTACCGATGAACATACTCAACAGTGGTTGCAGTGGTTACTGGAAGCAACCATAAAAATTTCAAAGCGCGTTGCGCCTACTTCAACCAGAATTTGCTGATTTGTCGCAAATCTCAACCACCGGACAAACATGGCAACCGTCGAACTAAAAAAAGCTTACAAACGTTTTGGTAGTGTCGAAGTTATACACGGCGTTGATCTGCAACTTGAGCATGGAGAATTCGTTGTATTTGTCGGCCCTTCCGGGTGCGGCAAGTCAACCCTGCTGCGAATGATTGCCGGTCTCGAAGAACTCAGTGACGGTGAGATTCATATCGGCGGCACTGATGTCACTAATGTAGCTGCTGTCGACCGAGGCATTGCCATGGTGTTTCAATCGTACGCGCTGTACCCGCACATGACTGTTGCAGAAAACATGAGCTTTGGCTTGCGCATGAACGGGGTGGATAAAGGCATTATTCAGGAAAAAGTTGCCAAAGCTGCAGATACACTGCAGCTCACGGAACTACTGGAGCGCAAACCGAAAAACCTTTCAGGCGGCCAACGCCAGCGCGTTGCAATCGGACGTGCGATTGTCCGCGACCCGAAAGTGTTTTTGTTTGACGAACCGCTTTCAAACCTCGATGCAGAACTGCGTGTCGAAATGCGACTGCAGATCGCCAGACTGCATCAGCAACTCGACTCCACCATGATTTACGTGACCCACGATCAGGTCGAGGCCATGACAATGGCAGATAAAATTGTCGTGTTGCGTGCCGGGCACGTTGAACAGGTCGGCTCTCCACTTGAGCTCTATCACCACCCCGACAATCTGTTTGTGGCAGGGTTTATCGGTTCACCGAAAATGAATTTCCTTGACGCTACTATTGTAGAACCTTCGGCTACCCGTACCGTCGTCGAACTTGCCGATGGCAGCAGAGTCATTGCCAACGTTAATACTGAAGGGGCAACAAGCGGCAGCAAAGCCACCATTGGGGTCAGACCCGAAGATCTGTCCGGCTCTGACGGTGAATCACAACTGGCACTTAAGGTTGATGTACTGGAACAGCTCGGCGGCACCACATTTGTCTACGGGCGCTGTGCCGGAGTAGACAATTTTGTTGTTGAACGCGCGGGCTCAGAAGTGATTGGTAAGGATGCGGACCTAAAGGTTTCGATTGATGCCAATCGCTGCTACCTGTTTGACAGCGACGGCCAAGCCTTCAAACGCGGTTAGCCTTTAAACGAGGTTCGTAAGAATTAACACCACATCACTGTGCTACCCGCTGTTTCATATCGCAAAGATTGGCACCGGCAATCTGTATGCAGCTGCCAAACCACCGGCAACCGAACTGCACACTGCGTGCAGCGAGCTGCACACACAAAACATATCAACCGTGTTAAGTCTGTTACAGCCGGAAGAGGCAACGGCACTTCACTTACAGACTGAAGCGCAAAGCTGCACAGCACATGATATTGAGTTCGACAACTTTCCAATACCGGACTTCGGTGTACCGTCAATTGATGCACTCACGAACCTGATCAACCGCTACCACCAGCCCCTGCATAACGGCACAAATACCGTGGTGCATTGCCGCGGTGGCATCGGTCGCACCGGCACCATCTGTTGTTGCCTGCTTATAAAAGACGGTATGAATGTCACACAGGCGATAGACCTGGTGAAAGAACAGCGCGGTGTTTCCGTACCCGAAACGGCAGAACAGATTGCCGTAATCATACGCTTTGCGTCAGGCTGTCACGGCTGAGGCAGGCTTTGCAGCACCGCGAACACTGATTAGTACTATCGCTGTTACGGTTAGCGCTCCGGCAATGTTACTCACCCAGTGAAGCGGATAAAAC
>CAYZVB010000039.1:12883-14079 GCA_964481315.1 uncultured Granulosicoccaceae bacterium | reverse complement strand
CCGCTGCACCACCGGCAATCATTAGCGGGTACATCCACCATTGTAACGGCCCCTCACTGTGCCTTTGCAGCAGAGAACTGAACGCATAGATGCCAAACAGACTGAAAAAGCCGATACGCGCGACGGTATCGATACTGCCACCAATCAGTGGCGTATAGGCAAAGATTAGCGGCACGATGTACAGGCCTTTGGCAATTTTCCACGCCTCGACACCGGTTGCCATAGGCGGCGACTTGGCAATACCTGCGGCAGTAAATGCAGCCAGACACACCGGCGGTGTGACGTTACTGTCCTGGCTTAGCCAGAACACAATCAGGTGCGCTGTTAACAGAAACGTTGTCATGGTGTCGACATCGACCAGTGTCGGTCGAATAACCACAGCAAGCTCAAACGGCATGGCAGACATGAGTGAGCGTGCTTCGGCCATCGTCATCCCGGTGGCCACCTTGTCAATTAACGGAGAATCCACCAGCATAAACGAAGCGGCCGCTACCGGATCGGTAATACCGCCAACCAGTTGCTGCACTATCACCACATCTGCCAGCATACCCGCGAGTGCCGGTGCAGAAAGAATAGAAAGTACAATGTAGGCTGCAGTCACCGGCAGCCCCATACCCAATATGAGTGATGCCACGGTGATCAGCGCCAGTGCAATGAGCAGTGAACCCTGCGACCACTGTGCAATCATCAGTGCAAACGTATTGGCAAGCCCCGATGTGGTTACCGCATTGTTTATCAGACCAACAGCCACTAACAACACCGCCGTCATGATCGATGTATTAATACCAATGGCAAGCGCTCTGGCAATATTTCTCGGGCCCATTTTATTCGGCGTGATCCAGCTGACCACAATAAGTGATGCAATGGCAAAACAGGCGGCATAACTCGGTGTGCGACCGGACACCAGCAGGTAGGTCATAATCGCCAGCGGCAACAGAAAGTTTAACGCGCCGCCAATCAATTTTTTTCTGTCTACCGGCTCCGGCTTTTCATTACCGATGCCGTATTTCATCGCTTCGATACGGACGATAAACGCCACCGACAAAAAGTACAAAATGGCAGGCACCACAGAAACGGCGACAATGGTCCCGTAGTCGATGCCGGTATAACTTGCCATCACAAACGCACCAGCGCCCATAATGGGTGGCATGAGCTGGCCACCGGTTGATGCGGACGCTTCGACACCTGCGGCAAAC
>CAYZVB010000039.1:0-12873 GCA_964481315.1 uncultured Granulosicoccaceae bacterium | reverse complement strand
AAACCCGTTCGACTTCATCAATGGGATAGTGATCACACCGGTGGAAGCCGTGTTGGCAACCGCTGACCCTGAGATAGTACCGGTTAACGCCGACGACATAACCGCCACAAAAGCGGCACCACCACGAAGCCGGCCGGCAATACCTTTCGACATTTCAATCACAAAGTCGGAAGCACCGGACACCACCAGAAAGGCACCGAAAATCATGAACAGCGTAATGTTGGCGGATGAAATGGTGGTGATAATGCCGAACATTCCTTCATCGTTGTACAACGACCGGAATAAAACATCATCAAGTGGCAGGCTGGCAGCGCGAAACGCACCAGGCAGCACCTGACCAAGAAACAGAATATATGACAGCGACAGTATCACCAGCACCGGAATGATCCATCCGGTCAGGCGGCGGGTGATTTCAATGGCACCGATAATAACAATGAAACCGGCAACCCAGTCTATGGGTGTGAACTGCCAGCTTTGACCGGTCTTGGCCAGCGTACGGTCGTAGATACCGTTTTCCGCATAGGCGACCCACAGCGCACTTGCAGCGATAAGTACGCCAAATACAACGTTAGGCCAAAATCTTTTAACAACCCCGGTGTGATCACTTTTCATGGTGGTGATCGCACCCAGTAATCCGAACCCTGCAAAGTGAATACAGTTCTGCCAGCGCCCAGGCTCATGCAGATACAGGTTGGTGGCAATATGCCAGATACCGAATAAGCACAGTGATGCGAATATGGCTTTATAGTGCCACGAGCTCGCTAACGCGTGATCGAGGTCGCTTAAACGCTCGCCGAACGTTTTGTCCGACGCACTGATTTGATCTGATGCTGGAGTATCAGCCATGGGACAACCTGTTTACCGGGAGCAGGAACGGTGAGTTACATCGAGCGCCCGCCATTCGGCAGGCGCCTTTTGCAATGCAGCGATATAATCCAGCTACATCAGACAATGACTACAACAGCAACTGCTACATCAGGTTTTCAGGAATCTCGAGACCAATTTCTTTGTAGTACTTGGCCGCACCCGGATGCAGAGGAACCGGCAGACCACCCATCGCCTTGCTGACATCCATCGCGTTTGTCGCTTTATGAATGGCTTGCAGGAACGGCAGGTTTTCGTAGATCGCCTTAGTCAGAAGATAAACGTGCTGCTCGTCGACGTCTGCATTCACCGCCAGAAAGTTTGGCTGTGCAATAGTCTCTACTGCAGCGTCCTGACCCGGGTAGGTGCCGGCTTCAATGGTGTAAGGCACCCACAGGCTACGGCCGCCATCCATTTTTTCGTGCTCTTCTGCAGTGACGTTGAGAATGGTGAACTTATCACCGTTCGATGACATCAGCTTGGTAATCGCACCGGTTGGTGGACCCGCCGGAAAACCACCACCGACTGCCTGGCCGTTAGCCATTGCGTCTGCGGAGGGACCATAGCCGGCATGTACCAGCGTGTAGTTACCCAGACCCAGATCGAGCCCTTCCATCAACACGGTGTTAGAACCAAGTGTGCCGGAGTTTTCTTTACCCATCACAACCGACTCGCCCTTGATGGCGGCGAAGTCTGATACGGTGCCGGACTTTACGTGATCGTTAGAGAGAATGAATTGCTCAACGTTTTGCCACAGCATGGTGACAGAGCGCAGGTTTTCCTGTTTCTCAGAAACAGGACCAGTGCCGGTCGCAGCATACGAACCATACAGACCCTGCAAAATTGCAAACTGTGCGGTGTTGGCAGCAAGCGCCTGTACGTTAGCACCGGAACCCGCGGAATTGACCGCAGTTAAGCTGAACTTTTCTTTTGGCAGCAACTTGATTTTTGAAAGCGTTGCTATCGCGGTTCCAACCGGGTGATACGTACCACCGGTCGACGCGGTATTAAGGATATAGTCGTTGGCAGAAGCCACGGAACCTGCAGCAGCTGCGGTCGCAGTCGCAATGGCAAGGACCAGGGGCCGGGTGATTTTCTTTAACACAATTAACCTCCACTAGATTTTCAGGATGTAACGCCACTCAAGTGTGCGCAATTGAGGCAGCGTTGACAACCCGCTGTAGGCTTTTGTTTTTACGAGGTAATTTACATCGATGAGCTTCCACAGGTGCTGAGGCTCAACTGAAATCGGCAATAAATTGCCGATTTTGGCTTTTTAACCTGAAGACTTACGGCCCGCACCGGCCAGCAGCGCATCGCGCCGGATACCGAGCTTGGACATTTTGTCGTTAAGAGTACGGCGGTTAATTTGCAGCGCGTCCAGCACATTGGCCACGTCTCCATCGTGCTGCAGCAGGCAACTTTCGATCAGATACTTTTCATAGGCAAGCACACGCATTTTCAGCGAATAACCATGATCGAGCGCATCGAAGGCATGGCGCTGGTTGGCAGCTGTACCGTGATGACTGTTGCGAAACCCGGTGATCACACTCAACAGATTTTCGGGGTCGATAGGTTTTTCCAAAAATTCAACTGCGCCGAGCTTCATGGCAGCAACCACATCCGGTACCTCGGCATAGCCCGAGAAAAACACAATGGGTATCAGCGGTCGTTGCTCGCGGGCTTTTGCTGCAAACTCAAGGCCGCTGCAATTTGGCATTCGAAGGTCGGTAACAATTACATCGACAGGGTGTTCTTCCAGTCGCGACAATGCTGTCTGTGCTGATTCGGCCACCACAACGTCTATATCATTGGTGCGCAGAAACCGGGCATTTGCACCCAGTACATCAAGGTCGTCATCGACCAGTAATACGACAATGGGATCAGTCATGGCGACTTACGGCACACACGGTATTTTCAGAGTGAAGATACTACCCTGTGAATCCGCTTTCGTCACCGGTTAATACTGCAGGGTGCCGCCATGGTCTTTGGTAATCAGTTCGACCAGCGTAAGCCCCAGCCCAAGCCCGGACTTACGGGTTTTATCACTGACAAAAGGTTTAAACAGATTGGCAACAACCACATCGCTAACACCGCAGCCGTTGTCGGTGACTTCAATAATGATGTGTGCGCCGGATGCAGTGGCACTCAATGTGACTGCAGGAGAAGACTCATCAATCACAGCATCGAACGCGTTGCATAGCAAGTTAAGCACAGCTTGTTGCAGCAATACTTCACTGCCCTGCACCGACGGCAGGTCCGGTGATTCCAACACTGAAAGATAACGTGACATGGTCGGACGCTCACGCGCTATGGTTTCTGCCACCTCTGACAATAAGCGCGCAATTTTCACCTCTGCATGATCTGTGCGCTGCTGGCCTGTGAGGTTTCTTAGTGTAGTTATGACTCTGCCAATGCGCTTGGTGGTACGGTCACTGTCGACGACAATCTGTTGAATCTCGGCCATGTCGCGTTCCGGCCTTTCAATCAATTGCCGCAGCGTTGCCAGATTCAGACGCAGGCTTGCCAGCGGCTGATTAATTTCATGATTAATGGCACCGGACATTCGGCCCAGCATGGCATAGTTTGATTCACTGATCAGCTTCTGCTGTGCCGACCTTAACTCTTCAGTACGTTGTTGCACTTTTACCTCGAGTTGTCTGGCATGTCGCTTTTCACTGTTGGCAAGATCTTTTTGCGCTTTGTTATTGCGGTGCACCAGTGCAGCCAGCGCAAGCAAAGACAGTAACGCCAGCATGTATAACCCCACCCTTCCCTGCAGATACGATTGATCTACCATTAGTTGCAGCATCCAGGCTTCTACACTGGCCGGATATTGTTGAACAAAGAATGTCTGTTTACCGCCAGCGCCTTTATAGCTGCTGCTGTCGCTGCTAATGCTAAAGCGGCCATCGGCAAGCTGGTACTTGCGATCACTGTTAATCCGACTGGTGTCGTCGGTGGTGAGCTCACGGGTTTGCGCGTACAGATATTGCGAATCGGTTGAAAGAATCACCACACCGTATTCGTCAACTACCACCCACTGATACGGACGCACATTCCATGCGGCGGTCAGGTGATCAAGATCGAACTTAACTACCACTACCCCGACAACATTTTTTTGTTCCATCACCGGACTGGCAATAAAGTAACCGGGCACACCGGTTGTTGCACCCACCGCAAAGAAAGTTGCCTGCGATGCACCAAGCGCTTGTTTAAAATAAGGCCGGAAACCGTAGTTGCGGCCAACAAAACTCACTTCATCACGGTAGTTGCTACTGGCCAGGGTCTGCCCCTGTAAGTCCATGACAAAAGCAAATGCAGCATTACTGTCTTTGCGGGCGCCCGCCAACGCCTGATTGGCCGTTTGTATTGAAGATTGATCCGGCGACTGCAGCGCGTTAACAATAACAGGATTGCGTGACAACAAACGCGGCACCACAGCAAACTGGGTTAACTGCCGGTCGAGCTCTGCGGCCTTGCCGCGCAACTGAGACTGCATGACGCCGGCCAGGCGGTTTTTCTCAAGCGAATAACCGGTGAGTGCTGCAAATAAAAATAACAGCGCACCTGCAACAACGGCAATAGCAGTCAGTTTGCGCAAAACGCATCAACCCTTAAACACAGTAGCAACTAACACCTTAACGACCTTTTGACCCGGCAGGGTCGCTTCACACAGGAAAACTGATAGTCTAGAGTCTTGTTTATAATATGTCTTGCACCACTGCCGCAAAAAGGATCAAACCTATGGGGTCTATCCCCTCGAATTCAGTTGCACTGCTTGTCATCGACGTGCAGGAAGCATTTGTACAACGGGATAACCTTGGTGATCAGCGCAACAACCCGCAGGCAGAGTCGCGTATTAATGATCTGTTGTCAGCGTTTCGCGCACAGAATTTGCCGGTTTATCATATCCACCATCATTCATTGGAAAAAGAGTCCTTATTCAGAGCAGAACTTAGCGGCTCTGCAGTTCAGGCGTTTGCAGCACCGTTGAGTGGCGAAGCGGTGTATATCAAACACGCAAACAGTGCATTCATAGGCACAACGCTCGAGCAGGACCTGAGAGCCGCCGGACCCACAACTCTTGTAATGTGCGGAGCCACTGCCAATCACTGCGTGGAAACCACCACCAGAATGGCCGGCAACCTCGGCTTTGACACCTGGTACGTCGGCGACGCGGTGTGGGCCTACGCCGCAACCGGGCCTGATGGTGTGCAGCACAGTGCAGACCAAGTGAACTCAATGTCCCTGTGCAACCTTGACGGCGAGTTTGCCACGGTGGTGTCGGCACAGCAGGTATTGGATAAGTTTTGCGGCTAACGCTGTACACCATTACCAAACAAACTTACCGCCACGCAGTTAATTGAGCGTTCATCGCTGTAACCGACGCCTTGAACCGCGCCAGAAGTGACACTACTCTGTTAGGCATAGACGCAATAACCAATAACAGCCTTCAGGAGCACTAACCATGAACACAGAGACTGCAATTCTTGCCGGTGGATGCTTCTGGGGCATGCAGGACTTATTTCGACAACTGCCGGGTGTCGAATCAACCCGCGTCGGCTACACCGGTGGCGATGTACCCAATGCCACGTACCGCAATCATGGTACCCACGCAGAGGCCCTTGAGGTTATTTACGACCCGGCAAAAACCAGCTATCGCACGCTGCTTGAGTATTTTTTCCAGATTCACGACCCCAGCACCGCCATGCGTCAGGGCAATGATGTCGGTCCCTCGTATCGTTCTGCGATTTACTACACCACACCGGCACAGAAAGAAATCGCTTTAGACACCATTGCAGATGTTGATGCCAGCGGCCTGTGGCCGGGCAAAGTGGTGACTGAAGTAGAACCTGCAGGCGACTTCTGGGAGGCAGAACCCGAACACCAGGACTACCTGGTGCGCTACCCGAACGGGTACACCTGCCACTTTCCTCGCGCTGACTGGGTGCTGCCAAAGCGACAGCAAACCGCCTAGCAACTTACGTGGCACAGACACAGGCACGGCAAACACACACTGACGGCACCTGCTTTCATCTGCACTAGTTGATCAGTCGGTCTGCACTGGTCGATCAGTTGACCTGCTTCAGCAGATCAACCAAACTTGCATCACCCAATCGACTGCGAGATGCCAGTGCTCTACGAATCCCCGCAAACCACATCGGAAGCCGTAACGCTTCTATCTAAATCAAAAGGAAAGGTACACATACTAGCCGGTGGTTCAGACCTGCTGGTACGTATGAAGGGCGGCTACATTGAGCCCGATGTTGTCGTCGATATTAAACGCATTAAATCAATGAATGTGGTTAAAAAAACCACTGATGGTTTTTTAATCGGTGCGGCGGTTTCCTGCGCAACGCTCGGTGAAAACGCAGCACTGAAAAAAGCCTGGCCGGGAGTGGTTGAAGCAGCCAACCTGATCGGCTCGGATCAGATCCAGGGGCGTTGCACCATCGTTGGCAATATGTGCAACGCTTCACCGGCCGCCGACAGCGTGCCCGCACTTATTGCTGCAGGCGCTACCGCCATAATTCAGGGGCCGCGCGGCGAACGGCAGGTGCCGGTTGAAAAGATTGCACGCTCCCCGGGTGTTACCACACTCAAAAAAGGCGAAGTGGTTGAAGCGATTCTGCTGCCACCGAAGCAACGTAAATCCGCTGACGCCTATCTGCGTTTTACTCCACGTACAGAGATGGATATTGCCGTCGTCAGTGCCGCGGTTAGCCTGACGCTTGGTGCCAAAAGCGTAATTGAAGATGCCAGAGTAGCCCTCGGTGCCGTCGCACCAAAAGCGCTGCTGGTAAAACCGGCGGCCAAAGCCATCATCGGCTCAACACTTGACAATGCAGCACTGGAAAAACTCGCCAGTGCCTGCGCCGCTGCCTGTGATCCTATCGATGACAAACGCGGCACCGTACATTTTCGAACAAAAGTCGCCCAGGTGCTGGCAAAACGTGCCGCAAAGCTCGCCTGGCAACGCGCCGGAGGAAAGTAACTTATGTCAATGGTCGTCAACAGCACCATTAATGGTGATCCGATAGAATTCTCCTGCGAACCCGACGAAACCCTGATGGATGCCCTGCGCAACCGCGTGGGACTAAAAGGCGTTAAAGAAGGCTGCGGTACCGGTGACTGCGGTGCCTGCAGCATTCGTCTCGACGGCGCACTGGTCTGTTCGTGCCTGGTACTCGGGGCCGAGGCCGAAGGTCGCAGCGTCGAAACCGTTGAAGGCATGAGCGACGGTGCAAAGCTACACGTATTGCAAACCAAGTTTCTCGAGCACGCGGCACTGCAGTGCGGAATTTGTACCCCCGGCTTTCTGGTGGCCGCACAGGCCCTGCTTGAAAAGAACCCGACACCCACTGAAGAAGAAATTCGCTATGGGCTTGCCGGCAACCTTTGCCGCTGTACCGGTTACGACAAAATCGTTCGCGCCGTACAGGACGCAGCCAAAACGCTGAACAAGTCCGCTGCGAGCAAAAGCAAGTCGAAGAAAAAGGCAGCCAGTAAAACCACGGGACGCAAAAAATGAACGCTGAAAACAAAATGCCAAAGCAGGTTTTCAAATCAGTCGGCACGCGCCCGATGCGACCCGATGGTGTCGATAAAGTTACCGGTCGGGCACGCTACGGTGCAGACTACGATATGCCGGGGCAACTCGTTGGCCGGATATTAAGAAGTCCGCATGCGCATGCCACTATCCGCAAAATCGATATCAGCAAGGCCGAGCAACTTCCCGGTGTAAAAGCCGTTATTACCTCGAAAGACCTGCCCGACCTCACCGACGGCGACGACGACTTACAAGCCATTCTGGAAAACTGCATGGCGCGTAAAAAAGCCTGGTACGACGGCCATGCCGTGGCGGCAGTTGCTGCTGTCGATGCCAAGACTGCCAAGGCAGCATTAAAGCTGATTGAAGTCGAATATAAAGTGCACAAGCACGTCACCGATGTCGACAAGGCAGCAGACCCGAAGGCACCGGTACTGCGCAAAGACTGCACTACTGAAGGTGTGTCACCGGCCCCCACCAAGGCAAGCAATGTTGCATTGCAAAGCGAGTTTGGCCACGGCGATGTAAGTAAAGGTTTTAAACAGGCAGACCACATTGTCGAACGAAACTTCCGCACCGAGCAAACCCATCAGGGATACATAGAGCCGCACGCCTGTGTGGCGAGCATTAGCCCTGACGGCACCGGTGAAATGTGGGTGTGCACGCAGGGGCACTTTGTGTTTCGACAGCAGTGTGCGCAGTTGCTGGGTCTCGATATGGCCAAGTTGCGGGTAACCTCGTCAGAGATTGGTGGCGGCTTCGGCGGCAAAACGCACCTGTGGCTTGAGCCTGTCGCCATGGCGTTATCGCGCAAGGCCAATCTGCCGGTAAAACTGATCATGACCCGTGAAGAAGTTTTCCGCGCGTCAGGCCCGACCAGTGCAACTTCTATCGACATAAAGGTCGGTATAAAAAGCGATGGCACCATCACTGCCGGTGAAGCCACGCTGCGTTATGCCAGCGGCCCGTGGAAAGGCAGCTGGGCGGCACTTGGTGCAATGACAGCATTCGCCTGCTATGACCTTGAAAACGTCAAAACCACCGGCCTCGAAATACTGGTGAATCGCCCGAAGACTACAGCTTACCGTGCGCCTTCCGCACCAATGGCCGCGTTTGCCGTTGAAAGTGTGATCGACGAACTGGCATCGAAAATCGATATGGACCCGGTGCAGGTCAGAATTAAAAACGCTGCCAAAGAAGGCACAAAGTCTTCCTATGGCCCGGTGTACGGTCCTATAGGTATCGGCCCGACGCTTGAAGCTGCAGCCAGCCACCCGCACATGTCTGCACCGTTAAAGAAAAATCAGGGGCGCGGTATGGCCTGCGGTTTCTGGTTTAACTTTGGCGGGCAGTCGAGCACGCATATCAATATCGATATCGATGGTTCAGTCACTCTGACCGTTGGCACCATCGACGTCGGTGGCGCAAGAGCCTCGTTATCACTGGTTGTCGCTGAAGAGTTCGGTATTGACTACGAGCAGGTTAAAACTGTCATCGGTGATACCAGCTCACTCGGTTACAACGAAATGACCGACGGCAGCCGCGGCACCTTTGCAAGCTCGATGTCGGCGATCGCATCGGTTCGCAAAGCCATCGACGAAATGATTAAACGCGCTGCCATGATGTGGGATATTCCGGCCGAACAAATCGAGTGGCGCGACGGTCATGCGCACGCAACAGGTAAGAGCAATGCCAACCTCGCACCACTATCTATTGCCGATATCGCTGCACGCGCCGGTAAAACCGGTGGTCCAATCGCCGGCCACACGGAACTCAACGCCGATGGTGCCGGGGTGTCATTCGCCACGCATATCTGCGATGTTGAGGTTGACCCGGAAACCGGTCTAACTCGAATCATCCGCTACACCGTTATTCAGGATGCAGGCAAAGCCGTACACCCGACATACGTGGAAGGGCAATTTCAGGGAGGTGCAACGCAGGGCATTGGCTGGGCGCTCAATGAAGAGTACGTCTACGGTGCCGACGGCCGGCTGGAGAACCCGGGCTTCCTCGATTACCGGATTCCGGTGTGCTCTGATCTGCCAATGATCGACACGCAGATTCTGGAAATCCCCAACCCCAATCATCCGTATGGTATACGCGGCGTCGGCGAAACATCTATCGTGCCGCCGCTGGCGGCGATTGGCAATGCGGTTTCCAATGCTTTTGGGGTCCGCATGACGCACGTACCCATGTCACCGCCACGCATACTCGACGCGCTGGAAAAGGCCGAAGTCGAGACGGCCTGAGCGATTGGCAACGGTTCACCTGTGGGGAGCGCTCCGCCCGTCTGTTGGCGGAGCAGAATCTATTGAGTTACAGGCAGGCACCATTGGTGAGCTGATGCGTCTGCTGGAAGAACAGTACCCGCTTACTCAGCCGTTTATTGACGCCGGTATTGCCGTATCCATTGACGGCACGATTTACCAGGACAGCTGGCAGCAACCGCTGCCGACTGATGCCGAAATTTACCTGCTGCCACGAATCGCCGGCGGCTGATATTGTCGGCAGGGAACCAGTGGCACTGCAATTGTTCTAACTCGCCGTGCTGCCACCGCTATGCTCCTCTAGGTCATAGGTGTAACCTTTTCTGTCGTTAGTTGCTGTAAATTAACCGCTGACGTCAGTAGTCATTTCTTACGGAATTCAACATGGCCAAAAAAGTCACAGGCAAATCCACTCTGCCTAAGAAACTGCGCATCAAAACCGAACAACTGCGCTGGGTTTGCGACCCGAAGCTTATACCCGCCAAGCTCAGTAGCGAGCTCAAACCAATAGACGGATTACTTGGCCAGGAACGCGCCCTCGAAGCGGTATCGTTTGGCCTCGATATTCCCTCTGCCGGATACAACATTTTTGTACACGGTGATTCCGGGTCAGGCAAGCACAATGCAATTATGTCGTTTGTAAACCAGCGCGCTACCGAACAGCCGCGCGCCAGTGACTGGCTGTATGTGCAAAACTTCGAGGTAGAACATAAACCGGTGGCGCTGCGGCTGCCCGCCGGTGAGGGTACAACGTTTAAACACACACTCGACGAAGCACTGAATTCAATTGCCGAAGGCCTGCCATCTCTGCTTGAAGGCGACGACACCAAGGCCAGACAAAAAGCCATTGAAGAAGCATTCCGTGAAGCACAGGAAGCCGGCTTCGAAAAAATTAATGCAGTGGCTGAGAAAAAAGGACTGGGTATTTCCCAGACCGCACAGGGTTTTTCGGTGGTGCCAATGAATGAAGGGGCGCCATATACACCCGAGGCATTCGAACAGCTGCCAAAGAAAGAAAAAGAAGCGCTGCAAAAAAACATGCAAAGCGTTCAGCAGTTGTTGTCTGAGTTTATGGGTGAAGAAATTCCCGAACTCGACAAGGCCAGACAAGACCGCCTTAAAGCTCTCTACGACGAAGTGACCGATGCCATGGTGTCACACCATTTGCTGCCGGTAATGAAAGCATTTGGCAAAGACGAAGCGATCAAAAACCATTTGCAGGCACTGGCGGACGATTTATCAGAACACACGCCGTTACTGGCACAACTGGCCGCAGGCACCTTAGGCGGTGAAAGCGGCGGACCGCAGTCACAGGGACCGGAAGCGGTAAAGGCCGCAATGAAACGCTATACCGCCAACTTACTGGTATCGCAGGAAAAGAACTGCGAAGGCGCACCCGTGGTATACGAAGACTGGCCAGGCGTTGGTCGTATGATCGGCCGTATTGAACACATCTCGCGCATGGGCGCGCTTGAAACCAACTTCAACCTTATTAAGGCCGGCGCTTTACACCGCGCCAACGGTGGCTACCTGCTGCTGGACGCACGTCGCGTACTTGCCGCTCCCGACTCATGGGAAACTCTGAAAAGAGCGCTGCGTACCAGTGAGATCGCTATCGACTCACCGTACTCGGCACATTCTGCACAAACCACCGTCACACTGGAGCCTGCGACCATACCGCTTGATGTCAAAGTGATTATCGTTGGCAGCCGCTCGATCTATTATCGTCTGGCGGCAATGGACCCGGATTTTTCAGAGTTGTTTAAAGTAGCTGCAGACTTTGATGATCGCATCGCACGCGAAAAGAAAAACATTGCAGACTTCTCGCGGCTACTTGCCGGTATTGCCGCCAACGAGAATCTGAAAGCCCTCAACCGTTCAGGCATGGCTGCCGTAGTGGAGCATGCCGTACGCATGACCGATGATCAGGAACGCATGACACTTCGCGTCGGACCACTTGCTGACCTGCTGCGTGAAGCAAACTATGTGGCCGGCAAACAGGGTCACCGGGTGATCGGCCGTGAAGATGTACGCACCGCGATTGAACAACAGATTAACCGTGTTGATCGAATTCGCCAGCGCTACCACGAGCGCATTCATCGTGAGTCGGTACTGATTGATGTAAACGGCTATAAAACCGGACAGATTAACGGACTGGCAGTGATGTCTGTCGGTGGTTTCAGATTTGGCAAACCTTCCCGTATCACCGCACGTACTCGCATGGGTGCCGGGCGCGTTATTGATATTGAAAGAGGCTCCGATCTCGGTGGTTCTATTCATTCCAAAGGCATTCTGATTCTCTCGTCTTACCTGTCGAATAACTATGCGCGTGAAGTGCCGGTGACCATGTCGGCCTCAATAGCGTTTGAACAGTCTTACGGCGGTGTGGACGGTGACTCGGCTTCTTCTACCGAACTGTACGCCCTGCTGTCGTCTCTCAGCGGTGTACCTATTAATCAGGGCTTGTCAGTCACCGGGTCGGTTAACCAGTTTGGTGAAGTACAGGTGATTGGCGGCGCTAACGAAAAGATCGAAGGCTTCTTTGATATCTGCAGCGGTCGCCCCGGCGGTCTGACCGGAGAACAAGGCGTGCTACTGCCCGAAGGTAATGTCAAAAACCTGATGCTGCGACCCGATATTGTCGCCGCCTGCAAGGCCGGGAAATTTCATATCTATTCGATCAGCCACATCGATGAAGGGATCGAAATTCTGACCGGACGCACAGCCGGAAAGCGCAACGCAAAAACCGGGCTTTATCCGGAAGATTCGATAAACCGACTGGTGGAAGACCAGCTAATTACCTTTGCAGAAATGCGTCGTGATTTCGGTCGCGGTAAACGCAGCGACGCTGACAGCAGCAAAGCAGAGACCGACAAGCCAGACGCAACCGATCCGGGTGTAGCTGAGGTTAAAGGCAAGACAACACCTGTTAAAAAAGCCAAAACCAAACGTGCCGCAAAAAAGAAGAAAAGCAGCCGCAAAAAGCCGGGCAAACTTACCTGACCGGTTTTGTGAGCGATTTACAGACACAGCGGCGTAGACTACTTTAATCTCTGATGAAGCTGCCGGGAGGGCAGCTCAGATAATCGAGGTTGGTCAATATGCTGAATTTAAGCCGTTTTTTCCCTGCTGCCGGGCCGTATCACTTCACATTTTTTCTGCACCTGTGTCTGTTGAGCACCTTACCGC
>CAYZVB010000038.1:6100-22939 GCA_964481315.1 uncultured Granulosicoccaceae bacterium | reverse complement strand
GTGCGGTCAAGCCCTGCAGGCTTGCACGCGCGCCGCTTGCAACAGCAATCAATAAAAACACCTGGGAGTACTTTGGTGCGGGAG
Organism: uncultured Granulosicoccaceae bacterium; assembly: GCA_964481315.1. Taxonomy (GTDB): domain Bacteria; phylum Pseudomonadota; class Gammaproteobacteria; order Granulosicoccales; family Granulosicoccaceae. The sequence continues at coordinate 22,855 of CAYZVB010000038.1, read as the reverse complement.
GCGTGTGGGGAGATGCGGCGGATGATCTGTCAGCGCTATTTCACGGAAACGATATCATGTCGGCATCGTACAACGAGTATTTAAACGCCTATACCCTTGTGTACAGCGAACCATTAAGTCGCACCATTTATATGCGAACTGCCGTGCAGCCTGAAGGCCCATGGAGCAGGCCTGTGAAAGTCGCCAGCGCAATGCCTTCCGTCAATGGTAATGGCTGGGTGTATGACGGACTTGCCCATGCCGAAATGAAACAACAGGGCGGGCAGGTGATATTTGTTACTTATACAAGAGATACGGGAACCAGCAGGGAAATGCGTTTAGTGCGCGTGGAGTTGAGCCGTATTGAGTAAGTAAAAAATTCTGATGTGCGGATGGCGAAGCACTGGTTGCTGGTTAAGCGGCCACTTCCTGCATATAAATCAGCCACTGGTAACCTGCAAACGCAGCGACAAAAGCCAGACCTTCGAAGCGGTTTATTCTTCCTTCTTTGCCGCGAAGTCCGATACAAAACACCAGCAGCGCCACAGTCAGTGCCAGCTGCACCAACAGATCTCTGTTACGCACCATCGCATCGACATCGGTGGGGGCGAGTATCGCCACAACACCCAGTACTGCCAGTGCGTTGAACAGGTTTGAACCAACCACATTGCCAATAGCCAGATCGTATTCTTTGCGTATTACGCAGGCGATGGTGGCTGCGAGTTCCGGCAGACTGGTGCCGACGGCGACGATAGAAAGCCCGATCATTAACTCACTGACGTGCAGCGCTCTGGCAATTTCAACCGCACCCCAGACTAGTATTCTGGAGCTGACCAGCAATGCCAGTAACGCGACTACGGTCATGATCATCGCACCGCGAAATGAAGCGTCCTGGTCTACCGCATCTTCGTATTCATCGGCAATAATGTCACCATGGCCGGTTTTGCCCTGATAAATCAGCCAGCACAGACACAGGCACAGCGTTACGATCATCGCAATGCCATCCATGACTGATAACTTCAGGTCAAGCAGCAATGCCGATGAAAACAACACGGCTGCAAGCAGGAGTGGCAGTTCACGTCGAAGCACGGTAGATGCCACGGGCAATGGAATAATCAAACTCGCAACGCCGAGTATTAGTGCAATGTTTGCCACGTTGGAGCCAATTGCGTTACCGATGGCAATGCCCGGGTTGTCACCGGTGGCAGACATCACGGCAATCAGAATCTCCGGTGCTGATGTGCCAAAGGACACAACCGTCAGGCCAATCAACAGTGGCGACATGCCAAACTTGTAGGCAACAGCGCTGGCTCCGTCGACGAATTTGTCTGCACTGATTGCCAGTACAGCCAAGCTGATAACAACGGCAAAAATCGCTAGCAACATGAGTTTAAGAACAGTGGGCAAAGTTGCATGAAAGGATGCTCAGAGAGTGGATTTGATCAGTAGTTGGCGGCTTGGCTACCACAATAGTTTACGCAGTTAGTGTGCAGGTAATGCACACCGGACTGTAGCAGAGCCTGTGGATTATTGAGGCGGTGACTTCAGGCGGCTGCCTGATTGATTGCGCGGCTGCGAAAGCCGAGCGTTGCAATCAGGCCCGGGTGGTTATCGGTGAGCCGAAGCTCTGCACCATGCATACGCGCAACTGCCTGAACCAGACTCAGCCCCAGGCCGTTGCCGGGTGACTTTCTTTCGTTTTCGAGTCGAACAAAGCGTTGTAGTACGCGGTCGCGTTCGTGTCGTGGAATACCGGGACCGTTATCGCGAATGGTAATGGTAAATTCATTGTCGTCACCGGACACGTACAGTCCGACCAGTCCGTTGACTCTGGTGTACTTAATGGCGTTGTCGAGCAGATTCGTGATGGCCTGGGCAAGCAGGTGTCTGTTGCCATAAAAAATCGGGTTGCTCATGATGCGCTCTTCGAAGTGCAGCCCGGCTTCTTCCGATACTGCGCTGTATAACTCTGCAAGCTCCGATGCCAGATCGCCCATATGCACGTATTCCCATTCGGTCTTGTCGAGTCCCGCTTCAAGGCGCGCAATACTGAGCATCGCATTGAAGGTATGGATCATGCCATCGGCTTCGGAAATCGACGACTCAATGGTGTTGCGATATTCATCGTCGCTGCGATCTTCAAGCAGTGTAACTTCAAGGCGATTGCGAAGTCGTGTTAGCGGGCTGCGCAGATCGTGCGCCACATTGTTGGTGACCTGCTGCATGCTCACCATTAGATCTTCAATTCGAGTAAGCATCTGGTTGATCTTAACGGCAATGGCGTCAAACTCATCGCGCCGTTCGGTCACCGGTATACGGCGCGAGAATGCCCCGTTCATAATTTCACCGGCGGTTTTATTGACCGAGGCTATGCGCTTAAGCACGCTCAGGCTCATCCAGATACCACCCAGCACGGCGAATATCAGGGTGATAATAGTCGCGCCGACTACCAGTGCAAAGGTGTAGTCGAGCAGTGCTTTTTCGTCACTGATTTCATGACCAATGGTGAGCTTCAGGCCGTCTGAAAACTGCGTTTGTGCGACCCGCACCGGCAACAGCGTTCGCGGACTGTCTGCCGGCAGGTCGACAACCTCGCCCATTGGCATGGTGCTGTGGGTGCGCACTGATTTGATATGCAGCGGCCATTCCTGTTCGCTGCCGTCGGTGATTTCGCTGCCTTCACTTTCCAGGTAGTAAAAGCGCCCGTAGGTGTCGGCCTGGTTGCGCTGCTGAATAGCGTCGATCAGCTCGGTAAGTGCGCCGGTATTGTACAGATTGACCAGGAAGTCGGTTTCCAGTCGCAGGCGTGCATCAATTTGCGATTCAATTTCATCGCGCAGCGACCAGTAGATAAAACCGAGAGTGACTGCCGAAAACAAGCTGAACAGTGCGGCGTAGATAATGGTCAGGCGAAACGCTGTTGTGCTGAACAGGCGGATATTCATGAGTTAGCGGATCTTCTGCAAGCGGCGCTGCCTGATTGGGGAGCAAGCCAAAGCCACGGGTTTACCGGGACTATAAAGCAATGTGGCCCGGATCGCGGGCCACATTTTCGTAATAACTGCACCTTTTTGTAATGCGTTGTAACAAACGGTGGCAGGTTTAGCCTTCTACCAGTTTGTATCCGGCACCGCGAACGGTGTGGAGCAGTGGCTGTTCAAAATCTTTGTCGATTTTGCTGCGCAGACGGCTGATCTGCACATCGATGACGTTGGTCTGCGGGTCAAAGTGGTAGTCCCACACGTTTTCCAGCAACATGCTGCGCGTTACCACCTGACCGGCATGGCGCATTAAATACTCAAGCAGGCGAAACTCTCGCGGCTGCAGGTTGATGTTGGCGCCGGCGCGAGTGACCTTGTGTTTCAGTAAGTCGAGGGTCAGGTCTGCAACGCGCAGGGTGGTGACTGCATTTTCCGGTTGTGCACGACGCGAAAGCGCCTGCAGTCGTGCGTGCAGTTCGGATAGAGAATACGGTTTGGTTAAGTAATCGTCACCGCCGGCTCGCAGCCCGGTGACACGCTCATCGACGTCGTCGAGGGCGCTGAGGATAAGCACCGGGGTGTTGTCCCCGCCGCGTCGCAGGTCTTCAATCATTGATATGCCGTCTTTTCGCGGCATCATCCGGTCGATCACCATGGCATCGTACGCATTGGTTTTTGCGTAGCTAAGCCCGGATTCTCCGTCGTCTGCGTGATCTACAGCATGGCCAATCTCGTTCAAACCCTTGACGAGGTAGCCCGCTGCCTCCATATCGTCTTCAACTAGTAGTATGCGCATGTATTAAACTCGTACTGAAGCGGTGATCGGCACCCGTTAACGTGGTGCCGGTTAAAACCTTGAATATCGTGGTGTGGCGGCCGCCCAAATTTGTGGTAGCCAAGTCACGCCATACATATAAGTTAACAGCCAGTATTATGTTGCCTGTTGCGGCAGGCTTGTGACCGGCAATTCCCTATACCCTTTGAGCAGGAGCTCGAAATGACCGTTAATTTCAGTGCCCTGAAGAGTAGCGTGCAATCATCCCACATTGCAGCGTTTGCTGCCATCGCTTCAGAGACTTTCCGGCGTCTTTTTACTGTTGTTTTTCTGAGCGTTATCTGCGCGTTTACCATCGCGTCGATGCCTGTCAGCGCCATCGATTTACCAGATTTTAAGCGGCTTGTAGAGGAAAAAGGCGCTGCTGTGGTGAAAGTCACAGTAACCACTAAAACTACTGGTTCGACGCTCGACGATAGCTTGCCAAATTTTAATGAAGAAGAGATGCCTGAGTTCTTCCGGCGCTTCTTTGAAGAGCTGCCGGATCAGCCCGGCGGCAGACCACCGGTACCGGGACCAAATGCCGGCGGATTCGGTTCCGGTTTCATTATCAGTGAAGATGGTTACATCGTGACCAATGCGCATGTAATTAAAGATGCCGACACCATTCTGGTCGGCCTGCCTGACCGCCGTCAGTTCGATGCCACGCTCATCGGTGCAGATCAGCGAACCGATCTGGCGATACTGAAGGTCGACGCCAGCGGGCTGCCGGCACTGGAGCTGGGCGATTCCAAAAAACTCAAAGTCGGGCAGTGGGTGCTGGCGATTGGCTCGCCGTTCGGGTTCGAATATACCGCCACCCAGGGCATTGTGTCGGCGCTGGCGCGAAGCCTGCCGAATGACAGCTATGTACCGTTTATTCAAACCGATGTGGCGGTCAATCCCGGTAATTCGGGCGGGCCCTTGTTTGACCTTGACGGCAATGTGATTGGCGTGAATTCGCAAATCTTTTCACGCTCCGGCGGCTACATGGGGTTGTCGTTTGCGATTCCGGCCAATATGGTCCGGTCGGTCACCGAGCAGTTGCTGGACAAAGGCTATGTCAGTCGCGGCTGGCTGGGGGTGACCATTCAGGATGTCAATCAGGCACTGGCTGAGTCGTTCGGGCTCGATAAACCTGCCGGCGCTCTGGTGGCAAGTGTCACTGAAGGAGGCCCTGCAGCACTGGCCGGTATTCGCGCCGGTGATGTGATTCTTAAATTCAATGGCGACGAAGTATCGTTGTCCGCCGATCTGCCGCCAATGGTTGGCAGCGCCGTGGTGAATGAAAATGCCGATGTCACGCTGCTTCGAGACCGCGAGCAAATGGTGATCAAGGTGATGATAGAAGAGCTGGCAGAAACTCGCGCCAGTGTCGATACCGGTCCGCATGTCAATCGCGAGGTTGGTATTATCGTCGAGGCGCTGACTGCTTCCCAACGTAATCAACTCGGCATCGAAGGCGGCGTTATTGTTTCCGGAGTTGACGCCGATGGTGTTGCAGCAGTGGCGGGGTTGTTAAAAGGCGATGTTATTACCTCGGTGGGTAGCGACTCGGTAAAGTCGCCCTCGCACTTTTCGCAACTGATTGCAGATGGCGAAAAAGGAAAATCGCTGGCGGTATTGTTGTATCGCAACGGCAACCCGTTGTTTATCGCGCTGCCAGTACCAGAGTAAAAGCAGTGAGTCTGCCTTTTTCTGCTGCAGCTGATCGCAACAAGGTTGCCATCGGTGATGCTTTGTCCGAACACTTTGGTGCCGTACGGCATGTGCTCGAAATTGGCAGTGGTACCGGACAACATGCTGTCTATCTGGCATCACGTTTTAGCCATTTGCAGTGGCAGCCGACTGATCGAGCTGAAAACCTGACTGCTATTTCGCAACGAATAGCAGAGGCAGATACCAATAATGTACTGGCGCCGCTTGAAGTTGATGTTGCGTCTGACGTAATGCCAGGCAAACAATATGATCTGGCTTATTCAGCCAATACTGCGCACATTATGAGTATGGCTGAAGTAAAAGCCATGTTCACACTGGTGTCGTCAGGTATTCACAGCGGTGGTTGCTTTGCATTGTATGGACCCTTTAGCTACGGCGGTGAGCACACGTCTGACGGCAACCGTAATTTTCACCATATGCTGCAGCAACAGGCGCCGCATATGGGTATTCGTGACAAAGCAGAGCTTGATGCGATTGCGTTTGATGCCGGGCTCGATTTCACTGATGACATCGCCATGCCGGCCAACAATCGCATACTGATCTGGCAGCGTTAGCGATGTGATGGTGAATAGCTAAAGTTAGCTGCTTAACGGTAGTGAAGCTTCGTTTTGCAGCCAGTTTTTAAATGCGGTTAATACGCGGTTGCCAGTCATACGTTGGTTGTAAACCAGGTAGTAACCGTAGCCTTCAAGCCGGTGGTTAAAGGGTTCACACAGTTGCCTGCTTTTGATCAGATCGTTTATTAACGGGTTGGCCAGTATCAGGCCCTGTTTATCGATGGCTGCCTGAACCCTAACGTTCGGGTCAACAATGACCGGGCCGTTGGCGGTGAGCTCCGGTCTGCCTGCCTGCACCAGCCACTCGTTCCAGAGATCTGCCGTGTCCTGGTCACGCAACAGCGTGTGTCGGTGTAGTTGATCAATGCCGGTGAGCGCATTGCGACCGCGCTTAAGTGATGGTGCGCATACCGCCATCATTGGCAGTGCCAGCAGTAACTCTGAGTGACTGTTGGTCCATTGACCGTCGCCCCACTTAATCGCGATGTCTGTCTGGTCGGGTGTGAAGCCCGGGTCGTTAACGGAATGCTGCAGGCGAATAACGATGTTTGGATGTTCAGTAATAAACCTGCCCATCCTCGGTGACAGCCAGCGCGTGACAAAGTAGGTGCTGACAGAGACCGTTAGCGATCCGGAGGAACGGGCCGGTGCTATTTGCCCGATGGTGGTATCCAGTTCCTGCAATTGCCGGTGAATAGTGGCAAACAGTTTTTCTCCGTTGCCGGTCAGTACCACATGGCGGGTCCGGCGCTCAAATAAGCGGGTACCCAGTGAGCTTTCGAGTTGTTTGATCTGATAACTCACTGCGCCGGCTGATACCGCCAACTCCTCTGCTGCAGCCATAAAGCTGCCATGCCTGGCGGCAGACTCAAAAGCGTGCAGCGCTTTCAGCGAGGGAAGGTGGTTAAACATGTCTATAGATCAGATAATTTGATGTATATGATAAACAATTCAGTTTGTATCAGTCTGAGCTTGAACGATATGCTTGAAATTATCTAATTTGTTGTGCCTACGCTATCGCGTTTTAAGCTGTCACTGGAGCACTTTATGGCTAATACAGATTCTTCCGGCTCGCGCCGCGCTGGTGCCGTGAAATCTAAATCACCGTGGCATTACACGCCTGAATTGCCGGTAACCGTATCCCCTTACTTTCAATGGCCACCCGATTTGCGCCGCATTGGCCGGTGGATATTCGGTGGCTGGTTTCCGGTCTCTGAACGATTGATTATTCTGCTGCTGGCGGCGATGGCCAGTGTGTTTTTTCAGCCGGCACCCGAGCTGGCTGCTGAATTCAGTGCAAACTGGGTAGCGGTGATTTTTCTGCGTAATTTTGTATTGATGTGTCTGGTTGCCGGTGGACTGCACTGGTACTTTTATATCGCCCGTAAGCAGGGCGATGAACGTCGTTATGATGCACGTCCGTTTGCAACCACCAACCGGGTGTTTACCTTCGGGTCACAGGTCAAAGACAATATGTTCTGGACACTGGCAAGTGGTGTCACTGTCTGGACGTTGTATGAGGTCCTGATGTTGTGGGCGTTAGCTAACGGCTACGCGCCGCAACTCGATATGCCATCGCAATGGGTGTGGCTGGTGTTAATGGTGTTGTTTATACCCATGTGGGAAACCACACATTTTTTCTTAATTCATCGTCTGATACATACATCAAAGCTATACCAGCGGGTACATGCGCTGCACCATCGCAATACCAACGTCGGTCCCTGGTCGGGCCTGTCAATGCATCCGGTAGAACACGTCGTTTATCTAAGCACCATACTGATTCACTTTATTGTGCCTTCGACACCGTTTTTAATTGCTTTTCACCTGATGTATTTCACGTTGTCTGCAGCCACTACACACACCGGTTATCAGGGTGTAGTCATCAACGGTCGACTTGTGTTGCCACTGGGTACATTTCATCACCAGTTACATCATCGCTACTTTACCTGCAACTACGGCGGGCTCGAGATGCCATGGGATCAGTGGACAGGTTCTTTTCACGATGGGACACCGGAGTCACATCAGGCATTTATGGAAAGACGCAAAGCACAACACAGGGCCGGGTAATGGGTGGATTAACTGTCAAAGAATTGCTGGCGCTTAAAGGGGTGCGGCAAATTGCCTTTGTACAAATATCGCGTGAGGAAGAAGCTATTGCCGCTTCTCAGGCGGGTATGGATATGATTGGCACAGGCTATCGTGACAGCACACGCCACATAGCATCGCTGGTGCCTGACTCGCATTTTCAATACGGACTTCAATGGGGCAGGCATGCCAGTGCCGAGGCAGTGCTGCTTGAAGCCATGAGCGCGATGGAAGCAGGTGCTCAGTCCATATACTGTGGCATGAGTCCACAGGTGGTTAAGGTGCTGGCACGTGAGGGTGTGCCGGTCATAGCACATGTGGGGCTGGTGCCGCCCAAGGCTACCTGGGTCGGTGGCATGCGGGCGGTGGGACGCACTGCGGATCAGGCACTGCAGGTGTACCGTGACAGCAAAGACTTTGAGGAGGCCGGTGCGTTTGCACTGGAAATGGAAGTGGTGCCGGCTGTGGTTGCCGCAGAAATCACGCAGCGCGTGTCGATACTGACGATCTCACTCGGTTCCGGTACGCGTTGTGATGCGACCTATCTGTTCTCGGCTGATCTGCTTGGTGAAAATCGTGGACACATCCCAAGGCATGCCAGGGTCTATCGAAACTTTGCCGCTGAGCGTGATCGATTGCAGCAGGAGCGAATCGATGCCTATCGTGAGTACATTGCCGACGTCACATCAGCGGCTTATCCTGCCGCTGAACACGATGTATCTATTGCCGATGATCAGTTGTCCCGCTTTCTGGAACAAATCTAATCGCGCCGGTAGTTTCAGGTCTGCGTCTGGTGCTGTACACCTGCTACTGCTTTTTGCCATGCAGCTAACATCTGGTCACGCTGCTCGGCATCGATTGACGGGGTGAACTCGCGATCGAGTTGCCAGTTACTGGCAAGGTCTTCCGGGCTCTCATAAATGCCGCAGTGAAGGCCCGCCAGATACGCAGCACCAAGTGCAGTGGTTTCAATTTGTACCGGTCGTTGTACCGGTATATTTAGAATGTTGGCCAGAAACTGACACAGCCAGTTGTTTTGTACCATGCCGCCGTCTACTCGTACTTTGGTCGGTGTGACGCCATCATCTGACATTGCTTTAAACAAGTCATAGGTTTGAAACGCCACTGACTCCAGCGTGGCTCTGGCCAGTTCTTTTACACCGGTGTCACGCGTAATGCCGAAGATCGCACCACGTGCCTGCGGATCCCAGTACGGTGCGCCAAGTCCGGTAAATGCAGGGACCAGATACATGCCGCGGTTTGAATCGAGTGCTTCCGCCATGCCTTCGGTTTCTTCAGCGCTTTTAATTAAGCCCAGACCGTCGCGCAGCCATTGCACCGCGGCACCCGCGACGAAAATAGAACCTTCAATCGCATAAGTAGGCTGGTCGTTTAGCTGGTAGCCGATGGTTGTTAGTAGTTTGTTGTCTGATGCGACAGCTTCAGTGCCGGTGTTTAAAAGCACAAAACACCCTGTGCCGTAGGTGCTTTTAATGGTGCCGGGTTCGAGGCAAACCTGTCCGAAGGTGGCGGCCTGCTGATCGCCGGCGATACCGCAGATTTTTATATCGCCATCAAGCAGCGAGCTGTCAATGGTGCCAAACTCGCCACTGCTGTCTTTGACCTGTGGCAGCATGGCGCGCGGGATGTTGAGAATAGTCAGCAGTTCATCGTCCCACTCTCGCGTATGGATGTTAAACGCGAGCGTGCGCGATGCATTGGTGGCGTCGGTGGCGTGCACTGCACCGCGGGTGAATCGCCACAATAAAAAACTGTCGATGGTGCCAAACAGCAAGTCGCCTTTTTCCGCTGCCTCGCGTGCACCTTCGACATGGTCGAGCAGCCAGCGGATTTTGGTGGCGGAAAAATACGGGTCGAGTAACAGCCCTGTTTTTGCCGTGAAGGTCGCTTCATAGCCGGCATCTTTTAGCTCGTTACAGAAGTCTGCTGTGCGGCGATCCTGCCAGACAATTGCATTGTGTATCGCTTTGCCGGTGTGACGATCCCAGATGACGGTGGTTTCGCGCTGGTTGGTAATGCCGGCCGCGGCGATCTCCACACCTTTGTCGGCGGCGGCCGCGACCGCCTGCCGGCACACGTCCAGGGTGGTTTGCCAGATCTCTTCGGGGTCGTGTTCCACCCAGCCCTGATTGGGGAAGTGCTGGGTGAATTCCTGCTGCGCGGTGAATACCGAGCTGCCATCTTTGGCAAATAATATGGCGCGCGAGCTGGTGGTGCCTTGATCAATACTGAGTAGGAGCGGATCTGCCATGTTTTTTCCACCGGTGCCGGATTAGGTTGAGTGACTCGCCATTACAGCAGGGCCAGTCAGTGAAGTGTAAGGCCCGATACTCTAAGTATTTGCACCTGGCTTGTCACGTGTCGGAGGTTTAACAGTGAGTGCTGCAGCGAGCCTGCCGTTCTGACGGGAGCGCGGTGTGTGCTCAGGGAAAAAATTTCATGTTTCGCTTTGGGTTTCGTTTGTGTGAAAATTCCTGAAAACGAAACGCTGGTGAATGCAAGTGACGACCAACCGCCAACAGCAGATACTCGATATTGCGCGTGAGAAGGGACAGGTTGCAGTCGACCAGCTGGTACAGCGTTTCGGGGTAACACCGCAATCGATTAGAAAAGATTTGAACCGGCTGTGCGACGACCGGCTGCTAACCCGCACCCATGGCGGTGCCCGCCTTGCTTCCAGTGTCGAAAACATGAGTTATGAGGCGCGTCGCATGCTTGCCAGTGATCAGAAGCAGGCGATCGGACGCGCAGTTGCCGATCTGATTCCCGACAACGCCTCGTTGTTTGTGAACATTGGCACCACCACCGAGGCTGTGGCGCAGGCGTTGCTCAATCATCGTCGGCTGATGGTGATTACCAACAACATCAATGTTGCTTCATTAATGCGCCCATACAGCGAAAATCAGGTGATTATCGCCTGCGGTGAAGTGCGTTCAGGGGATGGCGGGATTGTTGGTGAGGCGGCGGTGGATTTTATCAGTCAGTTCAAAGTCGACTTTGCAGTCATTGGTTCTTCGGCGATTGACAGTGAAGGTGCGTTGCTGGACTTTGATTATCGGGAAGTGAAGGTATCGCAGGCCATTTTATCCAATGCCCGGCATGTCATTCTGGCGGCAGACTCCACCAAACACGATCGCAATGCGCCGGTCCGCATCGGCCACGTATCGCAGATTCATTCCTTTGTGACAGATCGTTGTCCCAGTAAAGAGTTTGCCCGGTTACTGGCGGGTTTCGATATTCGTACAATCGAAACTGATCGCGATCGAACGTCCTGACTTCTCTATGTTTTTCCATTGACTTTCGTTTTTCTTATAATTAGGGTTTAAAGGAAATATCATCAGGTGTTGGAGGCATAGTGCAGACAATCGAGTGGCAATCTTGAAGTCCGGAATCTCTTTCAAAGGGCTTGCTGTGACAGGTGCGTCCCTCTGCATGCGCTGCAGGCAATCGAATGCTTGAATTGATTAATGTGGGCAAACGTGTGGGTCGAGATGATCACATGTCAGACATATCGCTGCAGTTTCAGCGGGGGTCTTTGAACGTATTGCTCGGTCCTACCCTTGCGGGTAAAACCACATTAATGCGATTGATGGCCGGGTTAGACAAACCCACCAGTGGTGAAATCACCATGGATGGCAGCAGCGTGATCGGGGTTTCGGTGCGGGATCGCAATGTAGCAATGGTGTACCAGCAGTTTATCAACTATCCCGGGTTGACCGTTTATGAAAACATTGCCTCACCGATGCGGCTGGCCAAAGTGCCCGCCAGTGAATTGGATGCCAAGGTTCGTGAAGCTGCCGGCTTACTGAAGCTCGCGCCTTATCTGGATCGCACACCGTTGAACTTATCGGGTGGTCAGCAGCAGCGAACCGCTATTGCTCGTGCTCTGGTCAAAGGGGCAGAACTGGTACTGCTTGATGAGCCGTTAGCCAATCTTGACTACAAACTTCGTGAAGAGCTGCGTGTCGAGCTACCCAGAATATTTGCCGAAACCGGTGCCATCTTTGTTTATGCCACCACCGAACCGCAGGAAGCGTTGTTACTAGGTGGCCGCACAGTTACCTTACACGAAGGTCGTGTCACCCAGTTCGATGACACTATAGATGTCTACAGCCGTCCTTGTGACTTGCGCACAGCACAAACGTTTTCCGATCCACCGTTTAATACGGTAACGGTTGCTTTGCATGAAAACACCGTTAAGTTCGAGAGTGTGTCTCTGGGTAATGTCAGCGCAACGCTTTCGAATCTGTCTGATGGACCTTATACCGCGGCGATCAGGCCGCACCATCTGTCCTTGCAGCGTACGGAAACGCACTATATAGAATTGAATGCAGTGGTCAGTACCAGTGAAATTACCGGCTCTGAAACCTTCATTCATGTCGATTTCGGTGGAAATCGGTGGGTGGTGTTGACCCATGGTGTACATCGGGTTGAAGCTGGTCAGTCACTCTCTGTCTTTATAGATCCGGACACTTTGTATCTTTTCGACAACACAGATGCACTGGCACGTGTTCCGTCTTTTGCAACAGGCGGGAGATAGGCTGTGGCACAAATTAAACTTGATCAACTGGCTCATTCTTATTACCCCAATCCAAAGTCTGCCGAAGATTTCGCCTTGAAGGAAATGGATTATTTGTGGGATGACGGAGGCGCTTATGCGTTACTGGGACCTTCCGGTTGTGGCAAGACAACGCTTCTAAATATTATCTCCGGGTTACTGGTGCCGTCCCGTGGCCGCATTTTGTTTGACGGTGAAGATGTCACCACAAAAACCCCTGAGGAGCGCAACATCGCACAAGTGTTCCAGTTTCCGGTGATCTACGACACCATGACGGTTGCTCAAAACCTTGAGTTCCCGCTGGCGAATCGGGGAGTGGATCGCAGTGAAATTCGAAAGCGTGTCGATGAAATGCTAGAGACACTCGATCTCGGTGCTAAGGCAAATCAGCGGGCGCAAGGGTTGACTGCTGATGAGAAGCAGAAGATATCGCTGGGCCGTGGTCTGGTGCGGTACGACGTTAACGCCATTTTGTTTGATGAGCCTTTAACGGTGATTGATCCGCATATGAAATGGCAGTTGCGCACCAAGTTAAAAGAGCTGCATCAACGCTTTGAGCATACCATGATATACGTCACGCACGATCAAACCGAAGCGCTGACATTTGCCGATAAAGTTGTGGTGATGTACGAGGGCGAGGTGGTGCAAATCGGTACGCCTGAAGAGCTGTTTGAACGTCCCGATCATACCTTCGTTGGATACTTTATCGGCTCACCGGGTATGAACATTCTGCCCTGCGAGGTTGATGGCAGCAGTGCTGTCATTGCAGGGCATGCTATCCCGCTCGATGCAGAGTACCTGGCACCTGCAGGTGCTCGACTGGAGCTGGGCGTCAGACCGGAATTTATTCGCTTTGCATCCGCTGACGAAGCTGGTGTCCCGGTATCTCTCGACTCTGTGGACGATGTCGGCCGTCACCGTATTGCCAAGGTGCAGTTGGCCGGACATTCCATGAATGTGATTGTGCCTGAAGGTCAATTAATCGCCTCTACCGATCATCGCGTTGTGCTCGATCCTCGACGCTGCGCCATATACGCAGATGATCATCGTATTGATGCTACCGACATTAACCAGGGGTTGCGTCATGATTACTAAAACAGTCAATCAAAAGGCCTGGTTTCTGGTTTTACCGGTACTACTTATCGTGGCGTTGAATGCCGTCATCCCGTTAATGACGGTAGTTAACTACTCCGTACAGGATACCTTCAGCCCCGGTGTTTTCTTTTTCGAAGGCACCAAGTGGTACAAAGATGTTTTATCTTCACCACGATTTCATGGTGCACTGGGACGGCAATTTCTCTATACCGGCATTATTCTGGCCATTGAGATTCCTTTGGGCGTTCTGGTGGCGTTAGCCATGCCACGTAAAGGGCCGTGGGTTTCAGTTTGTCTGGTACTAATGGCTTTGCCGCTGCTTATTCCGTGGAATGTTGTTGGCGCCATGTGGAATATTTTCGCCTTGCCGGATATCGGTTTGTTGGGCTACGGTTTGAACTGGCTGGGATTTGATTACAACTATACCCAACAGCCATTCGCGGCATGGATGACCGTCATTATGATGGACGTCTGGCACTGGACATCGTTGGTAGTGTTGCTGGCGTACGCGGGTTTGTCGTCCATACCAGACGCTTACTATCAGGCGGCAAAAATTGATGGTGCCAGTGCCTTTGCAGTGTTTCGATACATACAACTACCGAAGATGAAGCGTGTGTTGATTATCGCATTGCTATTGCGGTTTATGGATTCTTTTATGGTTTATACCGAGCCGTTTGTATTGACTGGGGGTGGCCCCGGAAACTCCACAACGTTTCTGTCGATAGATCTGGTTAAGGCGGCTATTGGCGAGTTTAATCTGGGTATCGCCGCCGCCATGAGTATTCTTTACTTTCTGATGACGCTGCTGGTGTGCTGGGTTTTCTACACCGCCATGATGCGGGGAGATGAGTCATGAGAGGGGCGAAAATAGCAGTCGTTTTTGTTTACATCCTGTTTTTGATGCTGCCGATTTACTGGCTGCTTAATATGAGTTTTAAAACCACCAACGAAATTCTTGGTGGCTTTAGTTGGTATCCGCAGGAATTCACACTCGATAGTTACAAAACTATATTCACTGACTCTACCTGGTACAACGGATACCTTAATTCGATCAGCTACGTACTGATGAACACTGTTATTTCAGTGTCGCTTGCGTTACCTGCGGCTTATGCGTTTTCACGCTACCGGTTTCTCGGTGACAAACATCTGTTTTTCTGGTTGCTGTCTAACCGTATGGCGCCACCGGCGGTTTTCGTGTTGCCTTTTGTTGAGCTGTACTCGGCGATGAATCTTTTTGATACACCGTTAGCGGTGGCATTGGCGCATTGTCTTTTTAACGTGCCGCTGGCAGTGTGGATACTTGAAGGTTTTATGTCGGGTGTTCCACGTGAGGTCGATGAAACGGCTTATATCGACGGCTACTCTTTTCACAGGTTCTTTATCAAGATATTTATGCCGCTCATCGCTGCGGGTATCGGGGTAACAGCATTCTTCTGTTTCATGTTTAGTTGGGTTGAAATGTTGCTGGCCAAAAATCTCACCTCAGTCGCTGCTAAACCGATTGTCGCTGTGATGACTCGAACCGCATCGACTGCCGGTTATGAACTGGGTTTACTGGCGGCGGCTGGAGCACTCACTTTGATTCCAGGGGTTGTAGTGATCTGGTTTGTGCGCAAACATATTGCCAAGGGTTTTGCCCTTGGACGGGTATAAGGTAGGCGACTGATGAAACCATTAGCGTGGATGGCCTGGACCTGGCACACAGGTGCTTTTTTTATATTTATTGCAGTGTGCCTGATTTCCATGTTTGTGTGGGAAATGATTAAACCGGGTGGCGATCCCAGAGTCGGTGTCCTGGGGCTCGACACAACTCGTGGAGACCGATTGTTTATTTCATTGCTGGGCAGTGCGTATATTCATGTTGCCTGGTTGGGTCTGACAGATCTGCCATTGTGGTGGGGTTCTGTGGTCTCGGTGTTTTTTGCACTGGCCGTGTTTCGGTGGGTGTAGGGAAGTTATCCGTGTGTAGCACGGTTTTTTATCGCGTCATCATATTGCTTGGCTATGGTGGTTCAGTGATCTGCGATCGATACAAGCACAATATCAACGGGAGAGGAAACGCTCTATGAAACGACAATTGTTAGCCACCTTTGTGGCGGCTGCACTCACTGCCACGACGGGGCAGGTGTTTGCAGACATGGCCGCTGCAGAGAAGTGGGTCAATGATGAATTTCAACCGGCTGCGATCAGTAAAGATGAGCAGATGGCTGAAATGGAATGGTTTATCAAAGCGGCAGAACCATTCAAAGGCATGGAAGTGAATGTACTGTCAGAAGGTATTCCGACACATACCTATGAATCACAAACACTCACCAAAGCGTTTGAAGAAATCACCGGTATTAAAGTCAACCACCAGATCCTTGGTGAAGGCGAAGTGGTTCAGGCTGTACAAACCCAGATGCAAACCGGTCGTAATCTGTATGACGCCTATGTCAATGATTCAGACCTGATTGGTACGCATTCACGATTGCAGCTGGCGGTTAATCTGACTGACTGGATGGCAGGGGAAGGTGCAGATGTCACATTGCCTACACTTGATCTCGAAGATTTCATGGGTACGCAATTCACCACTGGCCCCGACGGGGATCTATATCAACTCCCTGATCAGCAGTTCGCTAACCTTTACTGGTTCCGTAAAGACTGGTTTGACCGTGATGACCTGAAAGCAGCGTTTAAAGAAAAGTATGGCTATGAACTGGGTGTGCCGGTCAACTGGTCTGCCTATGAAGATATTGCCGAGTTTTTCTCTAACGATGTAAAGAACATCGACGGTGTCGATATCTATGGACACATGGACTACGGTAAGCGAGCGCCTGACCTTGGCTGGCGTATGACTGATGCCTGGCTGTCTATGGCAGGTGCCGGCAGCCCCGGCGAGCCAAATGGTATTCCGATCGATGAATGGGGTATCCGTATGGAAGCCGGTTCGTGTAACCCTTCCGGTGC